>JACMLS010000809.1 GCA_014379485.1 Bacteroidia bacterium
AATAAGAGAGGAATTATTTTTGTAGTTAGCGGAGGTTATTTTTCTAAATACACATCGCTCTCTACCTGCAGGTTTAAAACGAAGGAATTACTTGACAGAGGTTATACGGTTTTTTATGTAATGCACGGCTCTGCCCCCGTTTATTCAGGAACAGATATAATTACAGACATACAAAAATCAATTCAGTTCATAAGGTACCACGCTGGCGAATACAAAATAGATCCTGAAAAAATTGGCATAACGGGCAACTCATCAGGCGGAAATTTAGCTTTGCTGATGGGTGTTACAGATGCAAAATCTGCTACCGGAAAAGATACACTTAAAAGAATTTCTTCGCGCGTACAATCAGTTGCGTGTTTTTATCCGCCTACAGATTTTTTAAACTTTGGTAAAGCAAACACTTCTATTATTACCGACAGTACGCTTTATAAATTTACGCAGGCGGCAAGGTTATTACCTGCGTTTGATTTTTATGCTTTAAACGATACAACACTAAGGCGCGAAGTGATAAAAGACAAAGAGAAAAAAACCGCCATACTAAAAGCAATGTCGCCCATTTATTTTGTTGATGAAAAAACGCCGCCCATTTTAATTTACCATGGAGATTGTGACTTGCTGGTTCCCATTCAGCAATCGCAGACCTTTATGGAAAAACTAAAAACATTCAACATAAAATCTAACCTGCTTGTAAAAAAAGGCAAAGGCCATACCTGGGGCGGAGAAAGTACAGACATGAAAATTTTCGCCGATTGGTTTGATGAAACTTTGAAATGAGTTAATTGTTATTTGTTGTTCGTTAATAGTTTTTGGTTAATAGTTAGTTTGTTCTTTCTTTAATCAATTGTGAGGGTGTTGTCCACCCGAACTGCGGAAAACAAATTTCGCGGGGAATTGTTCGTTAAACAAATTAATAAAAGCTCGGCTCAGTGGGTCTGAATATTGACGCATATTATTGTGAAGAAAACCAGGTGGAGGTTGTATTGGCAAATGATAAATTCCATCTTTCTCCTGACAGAAATTATGTAGTGATCGGATATGCGGGTGTAGATGGAATTGAATTTCAGATTAAAAATAATTCAGAAGACAAAACGGTTTTTGCTTTTTATCCTATAGAAGAGGAGCATATAGAAATTGCAAAAGATGCGGCTGACCTTGTAATAAAATGGAAAAACGGAGAAATTATTTTATAAAGAAATGAAATTTAAACGCCTGCTGTTTTACTGGATTGCAAGTTTTTTTATTGCGGGCAGTTGCTATTTTCTGATGTGGCTCATAATGCCAGAGCACGGCGTATTTGGTGCAATGTTCAGAATGTATCTTTATCATTGGATGCATCCGATTCCTTTCATTTTAATTCCATGTTTCTTCTACGGAATTTTTGCAAGCCTTTTTTCTGAGACATTTTACAAAAAGAAAATTTTCGGAAAATTACTTTTAACGCTGCTCATACTAGTTCTCACCGTTTTATTCAGTTCTCCTTTTGGCGGAATGCTCTGGCATTATTACGATATGTGCAAGGGTTTTTTTCCGCAGAACTGGTTTTCTGTAATGACAAGTAAAGGTTTTAGCTGGGGACTTGAATTAGGCTGGCTGATTGTTCTGCTATCGTTTCCCTATAATTTGCTTGGTTGCATT
>JACMLS010000810.1 GCA_014379485.1 Bacteroidia bacterium
ATCATACACCGGAAAAAACCGCGAAAAACTTGCGCCCCTGTTAATGAGAGAAACTGAAGAAGGTACTGAATACACCGGAATGTTCCAGAGTTGCTGGTAGTAAGCTTCAACTTTAATGCGCAGATATTTTGCCGGAAAAAGATCATATCCCATTACAAAATGCTGACTCTTATTAAAACCCAAATTTTTATTTGCCTGTACACCGGAGGTATTTGCTACAGTAAGCCCATCCATATGAATACTATCAGGCAACATAAAATAAATATAGGTTGGTTGCATTTGCGAGTGCATTCCGTAACCAATACTTAAAACATTTTTTTCGTTAATAGAATATTTTAATCCTGCGCGTGGTTCTACTGAAACAGCATTGTTAAGGCTCAGCCATTGTCCATACACACCTGTATTCATTGTAAATCCTTTTCCGAATTTGTAAGTGTAATTAAAATAAGGCTGGGCCAGTAAAAAAGTAGCTTTGGTATTTATGCGCACTTTCCATGGTTTTGCGTCTATTACAGAAGCAGTATTATCATAGATCGAATTTACTTTTACACTGTCAGTAAGATCTACCATGAACTGGTTTACGTAAAAACCGGTTTTAAAACTGTTGCGGGCATTTATTTTTCTTTTGATGAATGAAGTAAAAGTGATCTTGGATTCTGAAAAGGTACCGCTAAGAATATGCGGCAGACCTACCGTGTGAAAAGTTGAATCGCGGAGAATTAGGTAATGATCAACATTAATCCATTGCGAAGAAAATGCAACAGAAGTTTTGAGTGTTGTTTTTTCATTGAGCGAAATAACGTGATTGAGAATGGCTACACCCATATTGGTTTTAAAATACTGGTTGCGGGTTTTATCTCCGTAAAGTTCCTCGGGTTTTTTTGTGACCGTATCAAGAATAATGGAAATGGCGCTGATGCCACCGATTCCGCTGAATGAAAACGTTCCGCATTTTTTGGTGGGAAAATTAAAACGGAAACCCATGTCCTGGTATCTTGGAACCGCGTCAGTTCCTACTTTTATGTGAAGGCCCTGCAAATAATCAAGCGTACTATAACGGTAATTTATCATATAGCTGCTGCCCTTCGCTTTATTTATAGGCCCCTCCAGTCCAAGCTCTGTGCCTAATATACCAAACTGTGCTGTGCGTTCGTGTTTTTGATTATTTCCGTTTCTCATTTTCAGATCAAACACACCACCCATTGCGTTGCCGTAAAACGAAGGAAAAGCACCCGTAAAAAATTCTGAATTGGCTAAATATTTATTGTTGATGATAGAAACAGGTCCGCCTGCGCTGCCCGCAATTGCAAAGTGATTTGGATTTGGAATATCAATTTCTTCCAACCTCCACAAAATTCCGCTTGGCGAATTTCCTCTCACCACAATATCGTTTCTGCTGTCGTTAGAACCTTGTACGCCGGCAAAATTACTGGCCATACGCGCGGGGTCATTACGCGCACCGGGATAACGTTCTGTTTCTTCAATACTAAAAAGTTTTGTGCTTACAGAACTCATATCATTAAAAACTCCTTTTGTTTCTGCCACCACTTTCACCTCTTCTAATTTCATAGATTCTTCTTCCATTTCAATGTTCAAAAAAGTTTCTTTACCAGAAACCACAATCACATCAGTAGACACCCAGGTTTTGTAACCGGTGTAACTCATTATAAAAGTTCTTCTTCCTACTGGCACATTGCTTAAGGTAAAATTTCCGTTCTCGTCTGTAGCGTTATTGATCTTTCCGGTCGTATCTCCTTTTAACACCACTATTACCCCGGGCAATTGAAAACCCGATTCTTTGTCCTTAATTTCACCCCTTACGGTTTGTGTAAGCGTTTGAGAAATGCCCGCCGTAAGACTTAAGAGGGTGAAGGCGAGTGCAGTAATAATTCGGTTCATTGTTTTAGTTTAAATGTTACAAAGCAAAAGTAGGCCGCATTTGTGATGCGCTAAAATAAACAATTTGTGTTGTTCATTAATTGTGTGCTTTAAATGAAAAATATTCTTGCATTTTTTGCCAAAAAACGGAATTTTTTATTGAAATTTACTTGTTTAATCATTTAATATCTAAAATTATGTTTCAAGTACAAGGAATTTTAAAAGTAAAGAACAACGAAGTTCAGGTAAGCGATCGCTTTAAAAAGAGAGAGTTCGTACTTACCACAGAAGCCAATTCACAGTATCCGCAACACGTACAATTTCAATTGGTGCAGGACAAATGCAGCCTCATCAATGATTTTAATGTGGGAGAAGAATTGAAAGTAAGTTTTAACCTGCGTGGCCGCGAGTGGGCAAAAGACAGCGAAGTGCGTTATTTCAACACATTAGATGCCTGGAGAATTGAGCGTGTAGGTAATTCTACTCCGGTAAGCAACCAGTCTTCTAATACAACTCAGAATAATAATACTATGGACAATAATAACTCTACTGTGTTTTCTGGAAATACCGGTGGAGGGAATGATGATTTGCCGTTTTAGTCCCACTTCGACAGGGCTCAGTGTGACAAGCAATTTGTTTCATTGTTTACCTGGAGCGAATTAATTTTTGAGAACCCCGCTGAAGATTTTTTGGCGGGGTTTTTTGTCGCACTTCGACGGGCTCAGTGTGACAAAAAATTGAGATGAAAAGTGAATTTCTTTCTGTCATACTGAGCCCGTCGAAGTATGACATAGGTGAATTAGTTTTGGAAAGGCTGTTTGAGAATTTTTGATCGGTTTTTTTTAGTACTTTGTTTGTTAGTAGCCA
>JACMLS010000811.1 GCA_014379485.1 Bacteroidia bacterium
AATTTAGAAAGCGGAAAGAAAAAACGTCTATTCAAGTCAGGCCCAAAATTAGAAAGGCTCAATGACCGTTCGTATCCTTTGCTTGCCTGGCATCCATCAGGTAATTTTGCAGGCATGATCACTGAGCGCAAAAACCAATTGATCCTTGTAACTTTTGATTTAGAGAATAAAGAAAAATTTTCGCGCAACATTACGGGTTTTGAAAAGATCACTGATTTTTCTTACTCGCCAGACGGGAAGAAATTAATTTTTTCTGCTGTAAAAAAAGGGAAAGGGCAAAGTGACATTTTTGTTTTTGCCATTGCCAGCGGAGGTCTTGAACAACTGACCAGCGATATTTACGATGATCTGTATGCCCGCTTTGTAAACAACGGCAAACAAATTGCTTTTGCAAGTAACCGCAGCAACGATACATTGCGGAGTTCTGACGATGCAAAATATTATTACCCGATGGCAAAGGAGATGGATATTTTTATGATGGATTATCCGAAGAAAAAAAACGTGCTGTACCGCGTTACCAATACAGATTATGTAAATGAAAGTCAGCCAATAGATTTTGGTAACGGGTATCTTTCTTACCTGAGCGAGGCAAACGGTGTAAGAAACAATTACATTGCAAAATTAGATTCGGTTATTTCTTTTGTAGACACAACAGAGCATTATCGTTTTATTTTTACTCCCAAAGCAATTTCTAATTACAAACGCAATACAGAATACAGAGATGTAAATCCGAAACACGACAAGATTACAGAAATATTTTTTCTGAATGGAAAATATAATGTTTACATACAGCCGTTGACAGATGCCGAAAATACAAAAGGATGGAAACTGCAAAACTCTTATTTCAGAAAAAATTACACTTACCTGATGAAAAATACAGCTTATAATAACGCTGTAGAAAACCAAAGCGAAAAAATTACGGGGCTGAAAAATCCTGATACCACACTCACTACTTCAGAAATTGCAAACAGCGCAACAGAAAGTTCCATCAAAAGAAAAAATTCCAATCCTTATGAGCCGGCTAATTTCAGAATTCCTATTCAGCAAAATTATTATATAAATTTCTCTACAGATTATATTGTAACGCAATTAGACAATTCTTTTTTGAGTGTGCAGTACCAGCGCTTTACCGGTGGCGGAAGTCCGGTTTACATTAACCCCGGATTGAACGCACTTTTTAAAATTGGTTTAAGCGATGTGTTTGAAGATTACAGAATAGTTGGCGGAATTCGTTTTTCGAGCAGCCTTGATAACGAATATATTTTAAGCTGGGAGAACAGAAAAAAAATGTGGGACAAACAGGTTATTCTGCACAGGCAGGGATTTGTGAATGTAAGCAACGCCGGCAACGGCTTAATGAAAGTGCACACGCACGACGCACAATACAAATTAAAATATCCGTTCAGCGAAGTGCTTGCGATGAAAATTTCTTTTATGTACAGAAATGACAGAAGAACTTTTTTGGCAACCAATGATGAGAATTTAAACAAACCCAACCAGTACGATAACATGGGTTCTACCAAACTCGAATTTATTTTTGACAACACCATTAAAAAAGGAATTAATCTCTACAATGGTTTTCGCGGAAAAATATTCGGCGAGTATTACCGCTTCGTTACAAAAGAGCGTCATGACTTAATTACCTTTGGTTTCGATTTCAGGCACTATCAAAAAATTCACCGCGATCTCATTTGGTGTAATCGGATTGCCGGCGGTGGCTCTTTAGGCACAGACCGTTTGGTTTATTATTTGGGCGGAATTGATAACTGGATGCGTCCCCGCTTCGACAACAGCATCAACATCGTAAATCCGGGGCAATACCAGTTTCAAACACTTGCAACAAATATGCGCGGCTTTAAACAAAACATTCGCAACGGAAACA
>JACMLS010000812.1 GCA_014379485.1 Bacteroidia bacterium
AAAAGTGCTTTTGTTGTATCTTTTTTATTTGCAAAATACCAATATGCCGGAAAAACAACCAGGTGAGTTTTGCTTTCTTCAACATTTTTCTTGTACCAGATAAAAAAGAAAAAATTATTTTCAACAAACATTCCGTTAGAGGAACGGCTCACATCCAGCAGAGAAATGTGCGGGGCAAGCTCAATAAATTTAAAAGAGCTTGATTTGCCGGTAGAGTCAAATTGTTTGTGGGTGTGAATTACTGAAGGATAGTAGAATGAAATAAAACGTTTATCAATTCCTTTTGAACTGCTGTCGCTTATATAAAACGGGGCAACTTGTGTGTGCGTTTTATGTAATACGTAATTTCTCTTTTTGGAATAGAAGGGATAAAGAACCATCAATTCTTTTTTCTCTGCGCTCTTATATCTTTTGTAAAGAGGCCACACATTCACATTGCCTCCCCTTGTTATTCCAAGGTCAAAAGAAAGTTTTGTTTTAGATGTATCCGATTGAGAAAATGTTTTACCAAAAAGTAAAACTACTAATGGAAAGATCAGGAAGTACCTTAGCCTGCAAATCATAATAAAATTATAATTATTCAATGGCCTTCAAAAATTTGTTTCGTGTGCTGTATCAAAACTCAGTTACTCTCTGGTGTAAAAGTAGAAATACAATTGAATCTGCGATTTGATTTGAACGAAATCTCATCGGTCAAACGGCATCTTCACATCTTTTAGGAAGGGGTGGCTTTGTTTTTTTAACGAAATTTATCTGAATTAAAATTCTTTCACATTCCTTAACGATTTGTGAGTTTATTTCAGATTGAAATTTTTCCCCCTTGACCTTTATTTATGGTTATTTTTTTGACCATCACTTTTCTGTATATTTGTTTATGCACGTAAATAGTAATTTTTATCAGGTAAGATGAAAGCGTTTTATTCTTTGATTTTTGTTTTTATTATTTGTGGTTGTTCTGATAAACCTGATGAGGACCTTGACCCGGCACTTGCTTTGTGTCCGGCAGTTTCGTTGATTTTAGCAGAAGATAGTGCCTCGGTTGATAGCGATTTTTCGGAAGTCCCGCTGCTTAAATTCACTTTTAAAGATACGATCGGTTTAAAAGGAGATTCTCTTTCAAGAAGAATTTTCAGGAAGTACCGTTTGAATGCAATTGAGAGATTTTATGATGGGTCAGAATATTCTATACTCGGTAAGATTGAAAAAGGGAAAGTACTTTATATTCTTTATTCAAGAAACAGTGGAAGTGAATGCGTTCACTTTCTTGTTTCTATTAATAAAATTTCCGGATTGATGATAAGTAATTACCAGACCGCTTATGAGGATTGGGTAGAGTATTATTCAAATTCACATTCATTTATAGGGCCGGAAGCGATGGGAATTGTGGAAGAAAATTTCCGATACGGAGATAATTTTCAATCGTCAGATTTAGTATCGAAAAATATTGAATTATTGGCTTCAGGGCATTTTAAAACAAGATCAGTGGATACTGTCAGGTACTTTTATCCGCCGGTTAACAAAACTAAGAACTGAGTTCTTAGTGAGTTTTTTCGTATTCTATATCAATATCTCCCATCAGCATTTGCTCCTGGTAAGAAAGTAATGCAAGGAATTCTTTTCGTGGTAAAGTTGAAACAGCAAAAGATTTGGTGGCACTTGTATAACTGGCCCCGGATATTTGAATTGTAACATTTTTTCCTTTGAAATCAGAAGGAACTTCAATGGTAAACTTTCCTTCTGCGTCTGTTACTGTACTTATTTTGGTGTTTGCTATAGTTATAGTTGCATATTGAATTGCTTCACGGCTGTCTTTATCAATTACTTTTCCAGAAATTGTTTTTTTCTTATCTGAAGTAGTTTCTTTTATTTTATTTTTCTTTTTACCTGAATTGTCTTTCGTGGTTTTTTCAATCGGTGTACTTGTTGTTTGTGCTCCCGCATCTGCCAGTTTCAAAGTAAGAATTCCAGTCAGTGCCATTTTCACAAAAAACTGGTTGTACCAGGGTGCTCTTCTGCGCGAATTTACTGCATAAACAACCTGCAATTGTTCTTTGCGAAATCTTCCACAGATTTTTCCGACAGCATTTTTTATCTGGTCTGCAATTTCACTTTCACTTAATCGCGAAAAATCAATTACCACTTTGTTGCAACTCGCACAATGTTTTCCAATTCCATTCAAAGTCATTTCATCCCAACTCTCAGTGCAGGGCTTATTTATTTTCAGACTAAATGTTTTTGCTTTCATATCAATAATTTTAATCTTATACACCAATTCACTTATACTTAAACTCTATACTTATCGCGGAAAATCCCTTACATCAAAACCAACTCGTCCCTCTTTTATCCGCCATAGCCTTGCGACGGTGGAGTCCCTTATTCCCTCATTTATTCCCGCATTTCTTCGGCTCAATAAAATCAATTCCAACATCGCCTTTAACCATTATTTCTTCTTTCATCTCTAATGAAATAATAAGCGGAGATGAATTTTCTTTTTTCAGATCCACAGTAGTGTAAGCGCTTGCGTATCCTGAGGCGTGAAAATAAATATTCAGCGTTTTATCTTTAAGTGAATCCGGAATTTCAATTTTAATTGCACCTGTTTTATCAGCTGTGAAATTTTTAGCGGTTCCATCCAGGCGGGCGCCTCCTCCTAAAATTGTCTTGCCTGTTTTTTTATCAGTTAAAATAAGCTGAACTGAAAGTTTCGGATTTGTTTTTGCATTATTTTTTTGAGACAAATTCTTTTTCCTTCCGGCATTGTCTTTAACAGTTATCGGAGCCTTTGCATTTCCGCTTTGAGAAAAACCTTTCACTCCTGAAAATGTAAGAATTCCAGCCAACGATAAACGTAAAAAATTTGAATTGAAAGAAAAAATATTTTTGTAAGCAGGAATATAATTCACCTCTAACTGGCTTTGTTTAAATTGCCCGCAAACTTTTCCGTTTGCATTTTTAAAGTAGTCAGCAATTCCCGTTGCACTCATGTTCGAAAAATCAACAACAACTTTGCTGCAGTTAGAACAAAGACGTCCATTTTGCATGGGAGTCATTTCCTCCCAGTTTTCTGTACAGGGATTTGAAATTTTGAGGTTAAAGGTTTTTGCTTTCATAGATCAAATATAATTTATTTTGTGCAATTCGTTTTTTTAGGGGGATTCGGCATTTTTATCACCTGACCTTTCATTATCATTTCTTCTTTTATCATTTTAATTATGACAGGAGTATTTCCTTGTTTTTTAAAACCGATAGTTCTGTAAACGGTTTCATAACCGGGTGCAGAATAATAAATGCCTGTTTCAACATTCGTCAATGAATCAGGAATGCTTAAGTTAATAGATCCGTTATCTTTTGCGTAAAATGTTTTCTGTGCTTTGTCTATAAATACGCTTCCGTTTTTTATTGCCTTCCCTGTATTGTTTTCGATAAAGCGCACAGCTAAAACCTTGTTTGGCTTAACCAATTCAACTTTTTCAGTTTCTACGTACATAGGACCGCCCAACACCATTATTTCATGCTTTTCCGGAGGAGTAATTGTAACTGAAACAGAATCTGTTTTTACAGTAGAATTTGGTATTGCATTTTTCCCCGAGTCATCTTTTTTTGTTGTCTGAGAAAACCCTTTAAGTCCCGCAAAAGTAAGAACACTTGCCAAAGAAAATTTTAAAAAGGTTTTATTAAACGACCACGGACTTTTATAAACAAAAGTAAAAGTATTCTCCAACTGACTTTTTCTAAACTGCCCGCAAATTTTCTGGTTCGGATTTTTAAAGAATTCTGCAATTCCCTCGTTGCTCATTGAAGTGAAATCAATCACCACTTTATTGCAACTCTCACAAAACTTCCCATTATTCATTGGCGACATTTCATCCCAACTCTGCTGACAAGGTTCCTGAATTTTTAAAGCAAAAGTTTTAGCAGCCATACAATTTAATTTTACAACAAATTACCCAATTACAATCAATTACTTTTTTTATTTCGTGCATTTTTTCTTTTTTTCCAAATCTTCCGGCACCATCATCACTTCTCCCATTTTCATTATTTCTTCTCTTTTCATTTTAAGGAGAATTGGGTTATTTGCCTGACTTTTTACATTAATAGTTGAAGCTTGCATTTCATAACCATCAGCAAAAAAGTTAAAAGAAACATTTTTATTTTTTAACGAGTCAGGAAGTTGAACTGTTATTATTCCTTTTTCATTTGCATAATAAGTTTTATTGATAGAATTGATCGTTACAATTCCGCCTTTAATAATCTTTCCGTTTGCGCTTTCATTCATTTTTACCTGCACGGAGATCGGTAAATACTCAATGGCCACAGTTCCGGCGGTCATAATAATTTGCTCTGGCAGGCCATTCGTCTTTTTATTTCCACTATTATCAATTCCCTGGCTGGTTCCTGTTCCGGTATTAGTTTGAGAAAATCCTTTTATTCCAGAAAAAGTAAGAATGCCAGCAAGCGAAAGTCTCAGTAAAGTTGTATTGAAAGAAAAAGGGTTTTTATGTGTAAAAATGTAAGTGGAATCCAATTGACTTGTTCTGAATTTTCCGCAAACTTTTCCGCTTGCAGTTTTAAAGTAATCTGCAATTCCTTCGTTGCTCATGGTAGAAAAATCCATTACTACTTTTGTGCAGGAAGAGCAGTACTTACCTTTTTCAACAGTCTGCATCTTGTCCCAGTTCTCATGGCAGGGATTCGCGATCTTCAGGTTAAAATTTCTTGTTTTCATAGAGTAAATTTTGTCTTGCTTAAGGTTTCTCTCAAATAATTTTCTTAGGTTCATTCGTTACAGGAACAAAACCCATTCCTCCGTTTACTTCTACTTCAAAATAATACATCAGAACTTTTATTAAGGTGGAATTCTGTGTTTTCAAATCTACCTGTATAAATTGCGTTTCTAGTCCTGGAGAAGAAATGTTCATATTGATGATCTTTTCTGAAAGAGAATCAGGCAGATTTATTGTGGCGTAACCGGTATTATTCGTTTTAAATTTCGCGGAAACTCCCTCAATTTGTATCATTGCGTTAGTTACCGCTTTTTTAGTTGTTTCATTTGTGATTTTTACCTGAAACTTAACAGGTTTTTGTTTTGCCGTAGAAGTCAGCTGTGTTGCATTGTTCTTTTTGTTTTTCCCCGAATCATCTTGTACAATTTTTATTTTTCCTTTTTCAGTTGTTTGAGCAAAGCTTTTAAGAGAAGAAAAAGTAAGAATTCCCGCCAAAGATAATCGCACAAAAGTTGAATTGAATTTTAAAGGTGTTTTATAGGAGAAAGTGTAAGTTGTAACAAGCTGGCTTTTTCTCAGGTGTCCACAAACATGAATTTCCTGTCCGCTTTCATTGGCAGCAGCATAAATTGTTTTAAAGTAATCTGCAATTTCTTCGTTGTCCATTTTAGAAAAATCAACAACAGTTTTAGAACAAGAGGTGCAATAGCGTCCGCCATCAGTAACGCTCATAGCGTTCCAGCTCTGAGAGCAAGGTTTGTCTATTGTTAGTTTGAATGATTTATTTGCCATCTTCATTTATTTTTTTTGGTTCTGAATTTTCAGGTATCATCTGGTCTTCTTGTCCCATAAAGATCCTTTCGTGAAAAAAAAGTGTAACTGTTATTGATCCCTTGGAAATTTCAGATACGTTAATTGTTTTGTTCTGGCTCAAAAGAGGGGGAGCAGAAACCATAATTTCAAAGGTGCTGTCTTTTAATTCGCGCGGAATAGAAATAAACGCCGAACCGTTTTTTACAAAAAATATTTTTTTAGTTTTCAGTATTTCTATTTTGGCAGTTGAGAGTGGTTTGCCGTCCTGGTCTATAACTTTTATCAGTATTTTTTGAGTATTTTTTTTAGGAGAAACTTGCCCTGTCGATACCGGAATTTTGCTGGTTCCTGATTTTAATGGAGTAGAAACGGTAGCAGCTTTCGTTTTATTTTGAGAAAAACCTTTTATTCCTGAAAATGTAAGCAGGCCGGCCAAAGAAAATTTTAATAAGGCAGAATTAAAATACCAGGGATTTTTAACAGAAACAGAATAGGTGAAAGTTTTATTTAACTGACTGGCCCTGTATCTTCCGCAAACTTTTTTGGTACTTGTCCGGTAAAATTCAATTAACTCCTCATTTGTCATCTGCGTAAAATCAACCACCACTTTTGTGCAGGCATCGCAAAACCGTCCGTTTCCGGTCGGTGTCATCTCCTCCCATTTTTGAGAACAGGGATCTGCAATGTTTATTTTAAAAGTGTTTGATTTCATTTTTCTCTTTCCGTCTTTCCGGAATTTCCAACTGATAACTATTTAACTATTAACTGACAACTAACAACCAATAACTATAAAATCAATTTTTTTTCTGTATCATAATCCCCATCGTATGCCTTATGTAAACCGGAAGTTTTATAACCAGAGGATCTTTAGTAATGTCTTTAAATCTGATAATTTCGTAATAGCTTTCATGACCCGGAGCTGATACAGAAACTATAAGTGAATCAATATTTTTATTTCCGGGAACATTGGCAAAACCTTCTGCACCGCCTCCTGTAAATTTATAGTCTCCACTGCTCACTTCAATATAAGAATCCTTAATTCCCTTTCCTGTTTTTTCGTCAACAACTTTTAGTCTCAGAATTTTATTGGGAACAGGTTTATTTGTATCAGGTTTATCTTTTTTGTGTTTGCCCGAGTTATCAACTATCTTTTCCTGGCCAACTGCGTTTGTTTGCGAAAAAGTTTTTAGCGATGAAAAAGTGAGGATACCTGCTAAAGAATATCGTAGTAAAGAGAAATTAAATTTTAAAGGCTTGGTTGCGTTCGAATAAAAAGTAGTGCTTAATCTTTCTGTCTGAATTCTTCCGCAAAGATGCTGACCCGAATTTGTGGAGTAATGTTTTTTCAGAAACAAAGAGATCTGCGTATCTGTCATTCCTGAAAAATCTACCACCACTTTTGTACACGAAGTACAAGAGCGGCCATCTCCTTTCACCTGCATTTCATCCCAACTCTGGGTGCAAGGATTTTCCATTTGTATTTTAAATGTTTTCGGTTTCATTTTTTTTTATTTAGGGCTTGCCATAAAGTGTTTTGCGTAGCGAATCTGCTTCACTTGCCATCTTCTTTCCTGGATTTAATGATCTTTTTAATGTCAGGAACAGGAGATTCTCTCTTTCCGCCTTCAATCAACACCTCCAAAGCAATTAGCCTTACTTGTATGTAAGCAGAAGTTTGAGTTTTTAAATTAATTTCTTGTCGCCGTGTCTCATAGTCAGGTGCAGAAATATTTAAAGTAATGTTGCTGTTTAAAAGCTCCTCAGGAATTTCAATAAAAACATACCGGTCTTGGGGGATTTCCGTATCTGTATGAGTGGTCACCCATCCTTCCATAAAACAGACGGCGTCGAAAATATCCAGGCGGTGAAACTTGGACAAAAATGATTCGGGACTATAAAAAATCGGTTCGTCGCCATCGGCTGTTTGGAGGCAGTTTTTACAATGCCAGCTGTTAACTTTTAAGGTTATATCGCAGAATTCGCAAAGCGGGCACACGCCGAACCATTCATTCTTATGAAAAGTTAAATCTGTGTATTTAGAAATATAGTCAACAAAAGGGAAATTGTT
>JACMLS010000813.1 GCA_014379485.1 Bacteroidia bacterium
CCCAATCAAGCATTTCGCCAATACAATACTGATACGGAAGTTTTATTAACTGATAATTTTTGTCTACCTCATGCAAATTAATTCCGCCCACAGTAGAAATGGCTTCGTCAACAGGTGCAAAATCAGTTAAATTAATTGGAAAGTTTTTTATTAATCTGGCTAAAGTTGCAGGGTCATTATACTCTTCTTTTATGGTCATGTTTTTTAGCAAACTGATCTGTGCTGCAGAAAGCTTTAATTTTTCTGATAAAATATCTTTTACAGTATGCTTTCCTTTTTCAGAAAGCAATTGAATGATCTTTGCAATTTCTGTTTCAGGTTTAAAATCAATCTGCAATACTGCATTTTTATTGCTTAATAAACGCTCCCGGATCTCTTTGCTTAAAGCATAAATTGCACCGCCTTCAATTCCAAACTTTGTCAGCACGGCTTCTCCTTTTTTAATGACATCGTTAACAGAAAAGGAGCAATTTTTTAAAGCCTCTCCCTCTACTCCATTCACAGCATTTTTCCAATCTACTTTATAAGCGCAGTTAGAAGGAATAAACGGCGAACACTCAATTCCTTTTTCTGAAAATAAATTTAACCAGCCTCCGTCTGTTCCGGTTACTTTCCAGCTCCCGCCTCCTAAAGCAAAAACGACAGTATCTGCTTTTACAATTTTTGTTGTGTCCTTTGTTTCAAAAATCAGCTCATTGTTTTCATTCCATCCAATCCATTTATGATTTGTTTGTACAGAAACATTTCTGCGTTTTAATTCATTTTCAAAAACGTTCAGCACCTGTATGGGTTTAATTCCTTTAACAGGAAAAACGCGTTTACTTGTTCCTACATACGTCTCAATTTCTTTTTCTTTAAGCCAGGTTCTTAAATCTGTATTACTGAAATTATCTAAAGCGTTTATTAAAAATTTTGAGGGTGTATATTTTTTTTTGAATTCGTCTATGTTTTCTGAATGCGTAAGGTTAAAACCACCTTTGCCGGCAACTAAAAATTTCCGGCCGGGTGCCGCATTTCTTTCATAAATTGTTACGCTGAATTTTTCGGGATTCAATTCGCAAGCCAGCATTAAAGCAGAAGGGCCTGCTCCAATAATAGCTATTTCTTTTTTCATTTTCAACACAGTCAAAAATGATGAAAAAATAATAGAATTTCAATGGAGAAACCTTATGTTTTTCAGGTATAATTTTATTACATTGTGGCTAAATTATGCGAAAAAAAAGATTGTATATTATTCTTTTTGTATTCCTGAATTTATTTCTTCGCAGCACTTTTGCGCAAACAAAAAAAGCAGACTCATTAAAACTGGTCGTAAAAAATTGCATAACTGATACCTGCCGCATTTACTCACTTCAGAAACTTGCATTACTATTAAAAACAATTGATCCTGATACAGCCATTGTTCTAACAACCCAGGCTCTTGGTATTGCAAAAAAATTATATCCCTCTTCCAATCACGCCCTCGCAAAATGTGGCCGCCTGGGTATTGCGGTAAGCGAAGATCAGTTGGGCACATTTAACGCATCTAAAGGCGATCTTGACACTGCGCTTTTTCATCTGCAACAATCGCTCAGATCCTGGAATGAACTGATTCTTTTTGATAAAGAAGCAGCTTCAACTGCAGGAAAAAGCGGCATTGCACAAACCACCGGAAACATTGGCACCGTTTACTATTACCAGGGCAATTATGCAATGGCGCTTGACTTTTGGTTGAAAGCCCTTAAACTGAACGAAGAAATTGGAGATAAAAAATCCATTACCCGTTTTCTTGGTAACATAGGAAATGTTTACCAGGGCATTGAAGAATACGACAAAGCCATTAGCTATTATACCAAAGCTTTGAAAATGGCAGAAGAACTTAAAGATAACAACGCAATAGCCAAGAACTATTGCAATATGGGAAATGTTTACAGCACAAGATCTGATGCAAAAAACACATCAGCTGAAGAAAAAAGCCAGCTGTTGAATAAGTCGCTTGAGTGCCATCTCAAGGCCTTAAGTCTTATAGAAAACTCAGGAAGCAAAAGAGAAATTGCAGGATATTTAGGGAACCTGGGGGGAGTTTACCAAAGACAAGGCGAGAATATAAAAATGGACAAGACGAAAAAAATCCGTCTGTTTAAACTGGCGAAAGAATACCACGAAAAGGCTTTTAAACTAAACGAAGAAATAGGAGAAAAAAACGGAATGACGAGAGATCTCAACAATCTCGGGGTACTCAATACAGAATTAAAAAATTATAGCCAGGCAGAGATTTATCTGAAAAAAGCCCTCGTCATTGCAAACGAAGTGGGCTCGCAAGCTTATGCCGAAGAAAATGAATTTGCACTTACTCAATTATACGAAGCAAGCGGGCAATTTGGACCCGCCCTTGAGCATTACAAAAAGTACTTAGCTCTGCGCGATTCGATTTTTAGTCAGGACAACGAAAAAAAATTAATGCGTTCAGAAATGAATTATGAATACGATAAAAAACAGGCCGTTACTGAGGCAGAACATAAAAGCGAATTGCTGAAACAACAGGCAGTAGCTGAAGAAAAGAGCCATAAGCAAAATGTTATAATGCTTGCAGTTATTTGTTGTTTGTTATTGGTTGCCGGTTTTGCTGTTTTTGTTTTTCGTTCATTAAGAATTACACGAAAGCAAAAAATTATGATTGACAGAAAAAACCATGAAACAGAACTGCAAAAACATCTGATAGAAGAAAAACAAACCGAGATCATTGATTCTATAAAATATGCAAGCAGAATTCAGCGCGCACTAGTTACCTCTGAAAAATACATTAACAAAAAC
>JACMLS010000085.1 GCA_014379485.1 Bacteroidia bacterium
CTCCGAGAAGCTGGAAGCCTCTTATGCCGGACAATTAGGAAAATTAATTGAGCCTGTGATAAAGCCATTGGGTTTCGACTGGAAAATAGGAATAGCCTTGGTAACATCCTTTGCAGCGCGCGAAGTTTTTGTTGGAACAATGGCCACCATTTACAGCAGCAGCAGCGAAGAAGTAACTTCTGTAAGAGAAAAACTGCAGGCAGAAACAGATCCTGCAACAGGAAAAAAAATCTACACCAAAGCGGTTTGCGCAAGCCTGCTTATTTTCTACGTTTTTGCCATGCAATGTATGAGTACACTTGCCGTTGTAAAACGCGAGACCAAAAGCTGGAAATGGCCGCTTGTGCAGTTTCTTTTTATGGGTGTAATGGCCTATTTTGGGAGCTTTGCTGTTTACCACATTTTTTCGTGAGTTTTTTATTTCCTGAAAATTAAATTAATCCGTAAATTTAATTCCAACATTTATTGCGTTTCTAAAAAATGGCAACCGAGACCAATTTTGATTTTATAGGTGACATACACGGTCATGCAGATGCCCTTGAAAAATTATTGCAGAAATTAGAATACAGGATCGATAAAGCCACCGGAATTTATTTTCATCCCAAAGGCCGCAAGATTTTTTTTGTAGGAGATTTTATTGACCGCGGGCCAAAAATAAAAGAAACACTTGAACTGGTAAAAAGCATGACCGATACCGGAAACGCAATGGCCGTTATGGGAAATCATGAATACAATGCGCTTTGTTTCTGGCATAAACATGAGGGAGAATTTCTAAGACCTCACATTACAAAAAACATTCATCAGCACACAAAAACAATTGAAGCCTTTCGCTCAAAAGATGAAGAGCTTCAATATTATCTTCAGTGGTTTTCTTCTTTACCCATTTATTACGAAAGTGACTTGTTCAGGGTTATACACGCCAACTGGGATCTTAAGCAAATAGACGTTCTCCGCAATAAAAAAGTAACGGATTTTACAGACCCCTCTTTTCTTATAGAATCCAATACCAATGAAAAACTTAAAGATGCCGTTGAAATACTTTTAAAAGGAAACGAAGAAAAACACGAAAAACATTTTACCGATAAAGATGGCAACACACGTTTTGAGTACCGGGTAAAATGGTGGAGAAATAATGAGCCACAATTTCCGAAAGAATATTTATTCGAATTTCCTGATCATGAGTTTCCTGAAAAAACAAAACCACGGCATACAATTTATTTGCCAGAAGAGCGCCCCGTTTTTTTTGGTCATTATTGGCTGCGTGCCGAAAAACCGGAACTGATGAGTCACAATTGCTGTTGCCTGGATTACTCTGTTGCAAAAGAAGGACTACTGGTTGCTTATAGGTTTAACGGCGAGCAAAAACTGGACGAAGAAAATTTTGTGTGGGTTTGAGATTTCTTCTGGGGCCGAGGCCCAATGATATGCTCCTCGCGGGACGCTTGGAGCGCTGACATTTAATTTTATATCTTTAATCTCCCAAATAAATTAAACGAATGGCCAACAGTACCCAAATAAAATGTCCTAACTGCGGAACTTCAATTGATGTTCAGGATATTTTATCTCATCAGTTAGAAGATGAGTTGAAAAAAAAATTCAACACACAATTAGCCGAAGAAAAAAAGAAATTTGATAAGGAACATGAAACTTTAAATAAAGCTAAAGAAGAATTTGAGCAGAAGAAACAAAAAGAGAATGAGATTTTTCAGGAAAAATTAGAAAGCAAACTTAAATAAGAAAAAAAACAGATGGAAGAAAAACTGAGAAAAAAATTTAAATATTAGAAGTCAGAACAATTTGAAGCCTTGCAAAAAGAGCTGAACGAAAAATCTGCACAGATACAGGAACTGAATAAGACCAAAGCAGAAATTGAAAAACTGAAACGCGAGAAAGAAGAGATGAAGGGCGTGATTGAAGCTGAGTCGCAAAAAAAATTAACTCAACTTATTATTGAGGAAAAAGAAAAAATAAGAAAAACAGAAGAAGATAAAAATGAACTGCGTTTTAAAGAACTTCAGAAACAATTAGAAGATCAGAAAAAATTAACCGAAGAAATGAAGCGCAAGCAAGAGCAAGGTTCTATGCAATTGCAGGGCGAGGTAATGGAACTTGCAATTGAAGAATGGCTTGCAGCACAATTTCCTTTAGATACCATTGAGGAAATTAAAAAAGGAGCACGCGGTGGTGATTGTATTCAACACATTAATACACGAACGCATCAGAATTGTGGTTCTATTTATTATGAAAGTAAAAGAACAAAAGATTTTCAACCTGGTTGGATAGAAAAATTTAAAGCGGATATAAGAGTGAAAGGAGCAAATATTGGCGTGCTTGTTACAGATGCAATGCCATCCGATATGGAACGTGTTGGATTGAAAGACGGCATCTGGATTTGTTCGTTTGAAGAATTTAAAGGTTTGTGTACTGTGCTGAGAGAATCAATTATTCAGATCAGCAACGCATTGGCATCGCAGGAAAACAAAGGTGATAAAATGCATATGTTGTACGACTATCTTACTGGTAATACTTTCAGGTTGCAGGTAGAAGCAATTGTTGAAGGTTTTACACAAATGAAAATTGATTTGGAAAGTGAGAAAAGAGCCATGCAGGCCATCTGGAAAAAGCGCGAAAAACAAATTGAAAAAGTTACTGTGAATACGATTGATATGCACGCGTCGATAAAAGGTATTGCAGGTAATGCAATTCAAAACGTGAAATTACTGGAATTGCCTGATGCGAAAAGTGAAACGGATGAAGTAGAATAAATAAAGAAGGTTCAACTGTATTGAAAATAGGCTTGAATTTGAATCGATTCTGACAAGAAAACAAAAACTAAAAATTATTTTTATCAGAACAATAAGTGGATAAAGAAAAGTCAATATTAGATAAATTATCTATTCTCCTCCAATCAGCGGCTCAAATTAATGATACTGATGAGGAACGCTTGAGAAAATCAACTCTTCTTCTGTTGTCTTGCCTTTTTGCCTTCGCAGGCTTATTGTGGGGTGTGATCTACTTTTTGAATGGTTTGATTTTATCAGGATCCATTCCATTTGTATATGGAATAATCTCAACATTAAGTATCCTATTGTTTATCAAAACCAAGAAATATAAATTCTTTTACAAAAGTCAGATTATATTGGTTTTATTTTTACCTTTTTTACTACAGCTAAGCCTGGGCGGGTTTATAACATCAAGTGTAGTCATCATTTGGGCAGTGTTATCGCCCATTGGGGCACTGTATTTTTTTCCTAAACGAAGTGACGCGATAAAATGTTTTTTAGCTTACATCGCAGCTCTTTTTGTTGCATTTATTCTAAACGATTACGTGGTTAAGAATTTTAAACCCGACATTTCTGAAACATTTATCAATATTTTTTTTCTGATGAATCTTATTTCTGTTACAACTTTAATTTTTACAAGCATTTATTACACACTAAACCAACAAGACAAGCTTAAGCGATTACTCGAAGAGAAAAATCATGAAATAATTGACAGTATAAACTATGCTAAGCGAATACAGCAGGCAAGACTTCCAAAAAAAGAAGACATCTATTCTGCTCTGTCAAACAGTTTCGTTCTTTTTAAACCAAAAGATATTGTGAGCGGAGACTTTTATTATTTTCATAAAAAAAACGCTCTTATTTTCATAGCCTCTGCAGACTGTACAGGTCATGGCGTACCTGGAGCACTTATGAGCATGGTTGGATCTGAAAAGTTAGAAGATGCAGTTTCACAAACTAATGATACCTCAATTATTTTAAATATCTTAAATAAAGGAATCAAAACATCTCTGCGTCAATCCGAGCATACTGAATCCACAAGAGATGGTATGGACATTGCTATCTGTGCAATAAATTTAGAAAGTAGAATTGTAAAATATGCCGGTGCTAACCGCCCGCTGTGGATTATTCGTAATGGCGCATCAATTGTTGAAGAAATAAAAGCAACTAAAGCGGCTATTGGTGGCATTACAGAAGACAAACAAAAATTTGACTCACATGAACTACAGTTAATGGAGGGTGATACCATTTATCTTTTTACCGACGGTTTTGCGGACCAATTTGGTGGGCTTTCAGGAAAAAAATTAATGACAAAAAAATTTAAAGAAATTCTCTTAAAAATCCAGGGAATGCAATTGAATGAGCAAGAACAGTTCTTAGACGGCTTCATAGAAAACTGGAAGGCAGGGACTGAACAAGTAGATGATATTTTAGTGATTGGCCTGAGGTTGTAAAATTTCCAAAAACCATCAATAAACTTTTCCAAAAAAGAATCAATAAATCTATTTATTTTTCCTTTTACAGGTGCCCCGAAGGTACCAGATGCGTGCAAAATCCCCTGCTTCTTCATAAAGGAGTTCACTCCGGTAATTTTCAAACAGAAATATTTTCCGGAATATCTTTTCTAAGAATCTCACTGAATTTTTTTCCAGCAATC
This sequence comes from Bacteroidia bacterium, assembly GCA_014379485.1. GTDB lineage: Bacteria > Bacteroidota > Bacteroidia > B-17B0 > Aurantibacillaceae > AM-1111. The sequence continues at coordinate 4,441 of JACMLS010000085.1, forward strand.
ATTTCAGCACCCAAACTTTCAAGATGTGCAGTGTAAACCTGACAATCTATTAACGTGACTCCTTCATTTTTTAAATGAGCAACGAATTTTGCAAAGGCAATTTTAGAAGCATTGCTCACTAAGCTAAACATGCTTTCGCCAAAAAAAATGTTGCCGAGCTTTATTCCGTAAAGTCCGCCAACTAATTTTTCATCTTGCCACAATTCGGCACTGTGGGCGTGGCCGAGTTCATGCATTTTAATGTAAGCGGTCTGCACATCATTGGTGATCCATGTACCCGGCTGATTTTTGCGTTTTATTCTTTTACAATTTGCAATTACACTTTTAAAATCTTTGTTGATGGTGAATTCAAATTCATTGTGTTCAATTAATTTCTTTAAGCTTTTACTCACTTTAAGTTTTTCAGGAAATAAAACAAAACGCGGATTCATAAACCACCACAAAATAATTCCATCGTCTTCATTATACCATGGAAAAATTCCGTTTTTGTAGGCAAGTAAAAGGCGTTCGGGAGAAAGGTCTCCGCCAACAGCAAGTAAGCCCTCACTGTCCGCAGTTTCTACCGACGGAAAAATTATTCTGGAGGAAAGTAAAGCAGGCATGGTTCTGAAAATTTAATCTTTAACCATTTTACAACTGTAAATAATTTTATTCAATGGTTTTCTCTCAATAAAACAAATACTCATAAACAGTAATGTACTGTAGTTTATTTTCAGGCACTTTGGTTACCGTTTCTTTTATCACCAGCCCCTTGTTGTTGTATTGGTAAACAGACCGGAATTTTTCGTTCATTGTACTTTCTTGCAGTAAGCCCTGTTTATCATAGATCATTACATAAGCCCCCTTTTCTTTTTTATTATTTCTTGTAACAAACCAACCGGTCATTTTACCATCTTTATTCCAGGTATAACGCTGTGTTTCTTTTTGTTTCACTTCAAGTTTTTCAGCTACTTTTCCGTTGGTATGATAGGTCCACGTAGTAACAGTTGTGTCTGTACCAAGGTAGCAGCTTAAAAGCTTGAGCGTATCTCCTTTTGCAGCGTAAAAATATTTTTTGTAGTCGATTTTGTAATTTCCGTTGGTCATATACGATTCAGAAAGGCGGCCCTTGTTGTCGTAAAAATAAAATTGCCCGCTTTTGTCTGCAAGCACAATTGATTCCAGACCGTTTTTGCCATATGTATAAACAGATTTTATTCCAAATTCAACGGCCTCTGTAATCCTTCCTTTGTTATCATAAGTATAACTAAGCACATCAGCTTTTGCCTGGCCGCTGTATCGTGAGATCTGAGAAATCAGGTGCCCCTTGTCATCATAAATACTTTTCCTGTAGAATGAACTGTCCGGGGAAGTCCACAACAACTCTTGTCCGTTTTCATTGTAGAGGTTTATCCTGACATCTTTTTTTTGTTCGTCTGTTCTGGAAACAGTTGTTTTCAGTTGTTTTATCTTTTTAGAAAGAATAAGATCAGCGGGATGAAGAATAACCTGGGAGGAAAGGCTGAGTACGCAGAGCGCAGAAAAGGCAAAGAAGAAATTTTTCATACGAATGCAATTATTAATTTACTGTAAAAATAAAAAAAACTATCAGTGAAGGAAGATCACAATCGGGTCGAAATCTCAATTAGCTCGAATAGAAAGTCAGACATTCGTTTATAATTGGTTCTTCTTGCTCCAGCTAAGCTTTACTGCCTGCTGAATTTTATTTTTCAATAGCAAGCCTAGATATACCATTTGCGCCAAATGTGTCGAATGTTTTTACAAAATAAAGACCACTGCTAAGATGAGGGACGGCCACGTAGAAGTTTTTGCCTTCAGGTTTTATTACGGCTTTATAGCAACACTTTCCGCTTAAGTCACATATTTCAATTTTTAGCTCTGTCGTTTCGCGTTTGTCAACAAATTGGATGATAAAGTTTCCATCAGAAGGTTGCGGAATAATTTTTAACGAAAAATCATTGCCCGCATGTTCTTCAACTGAAGAAGGAGTAATGGAAACATTCAATGTGTCGGTATAAATTGTTCCGCAAACATTTTGTTGTACAATATAACTGGTAGTAGATTGTGGCTGCACAAAAATGCCAGAAGTATTCGTTGCCAAAAGATTTCCGCTGGAGTCATACCAAGTGCAGTTGAGACCACCAATTGAGTTACCAATGAACACGCTATCTCCGAAAATAAGTGAAGTATCCTGATACGACCATTGGGCAGACCCTGCACTTAAGCGTGTTACTGATACGTCATCCACATAATAATATGCACCATAATAAGAACCAAAGTTTGTTGACAAAGTATCTGTATTAGCATCGTTTGCAAAGTTTCCTATTGTTAGCCATTGTTCGCCACCACTTGCGGTAAACACCCCGCAAACTTTCATCCAGTTGAGTGTATCCGTATATACAGGATCTGCAAAGGCTACGAAGGAGGAGGTAAGATTCAAAACACTCCCTGTTCCTGTGGTCAGCACCTGCGAAGTCGAAAAATGACAGGAAACACCATTTGTTGCGAATTGCAATTCGTTGAACAGGTTAACGTAATACTCAACATAATAGCAATCGCCGGCTGTTAGTGCTGAATCCAGCATTACCTGAAGATATTCACGGTAATCAGGAGGGCCATTAAATGTCCATATACCTGCATATGCATTTCCTGAATGCGCCTGCTGATATCCAATTGCGCCGTGTGCTGGTACACCAACCGTTGGTGAGCAGCTGTTGTAATAATCGGTGGTTGACCCGGAGGGAGGGCCATACCAGGAAATAGCATTCGTAATTTGCCCCGAACCGGTAGGGCAAGTACTGAATGTTTCAAAACTGGGGTTGGGCACTAAATTGACTTGCCCTTGAGTGGTACCAGCAATCAGAAGAAAGAAAGCAACAAAAGTTGATGTGGTTTTCTGAAGAAGGTACACAACAATTGATTTTATTTCTGAATAATAATTTTCCGACTTACAGACTCACCTGTTCTTGCATCACTTATATTCATCAGGTACATTCCGTCGGGTACATCTAAACGGAGTGTAGCCAGACGCTCATTAACCGGGAGCTTATTGTTAAAAATAGTTTTGCCCTGAATATCAGTAATAACAATGATCAGATCTTTTGCTTCCTGGTTAAAAGGTACAATCGAAATACTTCCTTCAGAAGGATTAGGATAAACAAGTACATCAAAACCAGTGCCGCCAAGCTCAGGCTTTTCTGAAGCCATTCTGCTGCTACCTGAAGCGGGGGCGCAATTGTCCTCAAAAAGAACCGCAGTATTGTAAATTGAGTTATGGAGAGCCCTTGCCTGATAAACAACTGCACCATCTGTGAACGGACACCCGTTTGCCAGGTTTACTAATGTGCTACTGTCAGTACCAGAGAACGTATTCGTTTGGTGGCGAATGTGGAGATTAAAAAAGTTTTTATAGTTGTTTTCAATGTTGCCTTGTGTCGGAAGATTGTTTGTGGCGATTTGCCCTGCCGTGATATTTCCCGTGGCCATTTGGTCTTCAATGAACGATAAACTTTCGCGTATCGATTGCTGGCTCTGATTGTAGAAATTCAACAATACAACAGACGAATCTTTGAGTGAGGGGTCGCTTTTAAGCAGGCGGTACAATTGATTTTTTGAAATGAACTGCGTTTCAGATGTATTTACCGTTAAAGGAATCTGATCCTGGGCAATTTTTTCCAGCAGGACAATGGCATTTTTTGGGGTGCCGTTTCCATTACCGTTGTTTTGAATAGGGCATCCAAGAAAAATTGGACCAATGGTTGTAATCAGCGATCCGTTTGCAATGGTATAGTCCTCAACTCCAACAATGCCACCTGTTGTGCCGGACAAATTTGGATTGAAGAAGCCTCCGGAACGGATGTATAATTTTGAATTTTGCGACGAGGAACCTGTAAGCGTATAGGTTTTAAAGTTTCCGCCTGTCCATGCACCGGTCCACAAATTATCTGAGGGAGAGGCAGGACCGCCCTGCGTTCCAATAATTCCGTTATTGCTTAACACAAATCCATATTTGCAGTTGCTCATGTAGTTTATTCTGAAACTCGTGTTCGGATTATTTCCGGAGAACTCGATTCCATTAGTAGTGGCACTCGTGTTGTTGCAGCGTACGTTATTGTTGTTGCAGAGCGAAACGAGAATTGACCGCATATTTAGGTTGGTGAAAATTCCGGGTCCTGTAATGGTATTTGAAATGGTTGTATTGCCAAAACTGGTGGCAGCGTTATTGTTGAAATGACCGATTCCGTATTGCGTAGGATTAGGGAAGAAGAAGAAAGGATCTGGAACGATAGATACGGTGTTACTGTTGCAGACGATATTTTTTCTGTCCCAGTTTTGAGTTAAAATTCCCCTGTGAACTGAGGTAATGGAATTACTGTTACAATTAACATTAGTTCCGGGAATTGAAAAAATTCCTGAAGAGATAACGTTTGACAATCTGATGGCGTTTCGCACATATTGCGTTGTTATGGGATTGGCAGGTAAGTGTGCGTTAACAATGTTTCTGTTTACATCTACCTGTCCGGAATATTGCCCAAGCGCAGAAACGAAAACCCCGCCAATGTTATAGGGTCCGAAATTAGCATTGAAAATAATACCGCTTTCTATGTTGTAGAGTTCATTGTCAGATACATTCATTATCCTGAATCGGTTAGAGGTAACTGTGTGGCCGAAAGAACCCCTGTGATTGAACAGCGTCACGGGAGCGGTGTTTATCTGCGTACTCCTTACGTCTGTAAATGTGATGATGTTTTCAAAATAGTTAACAGAATTAACGGCGCGGGCACAATCAAAGAATCGATCGTTAAAGTTTCCGCTTGGAGTTCCGGGCATCACCCTCAGACGATGATTAAGTTCTTTGGAGGTAACATCAATGCCTATGCTTCCAACACCACCACCTTTGCCGGTTCCAATCGTATTTTGAAAAATACTGCTGGTAACTGTCAGATTAGCGTTTTCTCCTGATATCCCATAAATCAGGTTATCGAATATATTGTAATTAAACTTACCGTTTTGCCCTATGAAAACTTCATAATAGGTAGGTGAGCTTGTATGTGGGTTGGCTGTAAATCCAACGTTAGTGAGAACCATTCCTGCAAAAGACTTGGTAGTAGAAGGCGCATAAGGTAATTTAAGAAAAGCTGTAGCGCCTGTCTGCGGATAGTTTACATTATGTATATAAGGAGTTTCCAGCGGCGAAGTGATAGGATTTGTAGCAGCCTTAATTGTAGTTGTTAAGGGCCAGGCGATGGAGCCAGGTACAAAAGGAATATCACGACACGTAAATGCGGAGTTGACAACTGTGAACGGATACGTGGTACTTGAAGTGAGGGTATAATTACTTATTCTTACTCCTATGTTGTTTCTGTTGAAGGTGGCCCGGTCTGAAGTGAGAATGTTGCTGGTAAGTGTTGATGCAAGAACATCAACCCCAACCTTGGCATCTTCAATCATAGTGGTTCTGATTGTAAGACCAAAAAAAACAACAGGAATAAGTTTTACACTACCTCCATTCTGCACAATAATTCCATCCCACATACCTGAACATGAATATAAGTGACTACCTGCAATTGTTAATACCGCACCAGGTGCAACAGTAATTGATTTGTTGGGTGCAATCTGAAGTTCACTCAAATTAATATTCACTATGCCCGTAACTGTAATGTTATTGTTAACACAATAAAACTGAGATGCGGGTGGGCTTGAGGAGAGTGTTCCTCCTGGAGCCAGCGGAGTAATACATGTAGTACAAGAACAGTTCTGAACATATACAGTAATGTTGGCGCTGCTGGAACACCCGCCTGCATCCGTGTAGGTATAAACAATCACATAGGTACCAGGTCCGGTAAGCGTAGCATCAAAAAGTCCGAGTGCAGTAACACCAGGTCCGGTGAAAAAGCCCCCTGATGGGCTTACAGAAGTGCTCAGATTGTATTGATCTGTTTCGCATAATACCGGAACAGGAATTACTGTGACAGGTGTTGGTGTACCAACCGTTAGTGTAACTGATGAACTGGCGGTTCTGCAACCATCGTTCACTATAAGATTATAGGTTGTTGTTGTTACAGGAGTAGCTGTTGGATTGGAGACTGTTGCGCTGCTCAAATCTGTGGAAGGCGACCAGTTGTAAGTTACGTTACATAATGGATTCGTAACCGCAGCAGACAAAACTGAGGGTGTTCCGCTACAAATCGGATTGGGGGCGGCACCCGCTGATACAGATAAAGGATAGGATGCCGTTATGTCTGTTAGCTGAAGGTTGTCTACATTCATAGTTTTTCCAAGAGGCATCGCAAAATGCATGTAATTTCCACTGTTAGCATCGCAGTAGCTAAATGGAACCGTAACGTGCACCCAGGATGCACCTGTGGCGGGCACAGATACTGGTACAGGGTTGTACATCGCAGGAAGTACCCACGGTGGTCCCCATGGTAAGGTGCTCGAACAAAAGTTAGCTGTAAAAGTAAATGCGGTCGTACTGTTCACGTCAAACTCCAGTTGATAACGTTTACATTGTTGCGGAGAAGAACAAAGAGTAAAATACCTGCCTAC
>JACMLS010000814.1 GCA_014379485.1 Bacteroidia bacterium
GGACTTTCAGATTCGAATTAATTATAATTTAAGCAAAAAAAAATGTCATCAGGTATCAGAAACATCGCCATTATTGCCCACGTTGACCACGGTAAAACTACCCTGGTTGATAAAATTCTTCATACTTGTAAACTGTTTCGCGATAACCAGGAAACCGGAGAACTTATTTTGGATAATAACGATCTTGAAAGAGAACGTGGAATTACTATTCTCGCAAAAAACGTTTCCGTTATGTACAAGGGAAACAAAATTAATATTATTGACACCCCTGGTCACGCGGATTTTGGAGGTGAGGTTGAGCGTGTACTGAACATGGCCGATGGTGTTTTGTTGCTTGTAGATGCTTTTGAAGGACCAATGCCGCAGACTCGTTTTGTTACGCAAAAAGCATTATCGCAAGGTAAAAAAGCAATTTTGGTTGTAAATAAAGTGGATAAGCCAAATTGTACACCAGAAGAAGCAATGGAAGCGGTGTTTGAATTGTTTTTTAATCTTGGTGCAACAGAAGATCAATTAAATTTTCCTACAGTTTACGGATCGAGTAAGCAAGGCTGGATGAGCGATCATTGGAACAATAAAACAGAAGATATTACACATGTACTGGACGTAATTTTGCAGCACATTCCCGAGGCTCCGGCACGCGAGGGAACTTTGCAGCTTCAGATTACTTCTCTTGATTATTCTTCTTACATAGGCAGAATTGCGGTAGGAAGGGTGTTTAGGGGAACTATTAAAGAAAACATGCCTGTTTCAGTGGTAAAAAGAGATGGCAGAATTGTAAAATCTCGCATAAAAGAATTATTCATTTTTGATGGTCTTGGAAAATTAAAAGTTGCCGAAGTAAAACCGGGCGATATTTGTGCTTTTACAGGAATTGAAGGTTTTGAAATTGGCGACACTGTTGCAGATTTTGAAAATCCGGAAGGTTTGCCCGCAATTACTATTGACGAGCCAACAATGAGTATGCTTTTTACAATTAACACTTCTCCTTTCTTTGGTAAAGATGGAAAATTTGTAACCTCACGCCATTTGCGCGATCGTTTGATGAAAGAAGTAGAAAAAAATCTTGCCATGCGCGTAGAAGAAACCAGTTCGCCCGATTCTTATATGGTTTTTGGAAGAGGAATTCTGCATTTGAGTATTCTTATTGAAACCATGCGCAGAGAAGGATATGAGTTAATGCTGGGCCAACCACAAGTAATTATAAAAGAAATTGACGGCGTAAAAAATGAGCCTATAGAAGTATTAACTGTTGATGTGCCCGAAGAAAGTTCAGGTAAAGTAATTGAATTGGTAAGCCAGAAAAAAGGTGAAATGTTGATTATGGCTCCAAAAGGAGATCTGATTCACATGGAATTTGAAATTCCGGCAAGAGGTTTAATAGGTTTAAGAAATAGTGTTTTAACTGCAACCGCCGGAGAAGCAATTATGGCGCATCGCTTTAAAGCATTTGAACCCTGGAAAGGAACAATTCCGCAACGTATTGCAGGAGTTTTAATTTCTAAAGAAAGAGGTTCTGCAGTATCTTACGCAATAAATAAACTGCAGGATCGCGGTAGATTTTTTGTTGATCCGGGCGAAGAAATTTATACCGGAATGGTAATTGGAGAACACATTCGCCCTGAC
>JACMLS010000815.1 GCA_014379485.1 Bacteroidia bacterium
CATTTTGCTCACGCAATTCTGTTTGAGAAAAGAACAGATCTTTTTCATGATGAAAATTCAGTTCCATTAAAAACTGATCTGAACTGTCTAAGCTCTTTTCTTTTGAAATAAGCGCTCCGAATTTATCTATGCTCTCTTTGTAAAGTTGCTGGTCCTGCAGGCGCAGTTGTTCAAGCAATAAAAATTGTTTCAGACTTTTCTTTTTCTTTAACTGCTCAACACAAATAAAATCTTCAATAGCTTCAACAAGGTATTTCATGTGGTTACTCAATTCCTGGGTACTGAATTTCTGGCCCGGAAATAATTGGCTGAACACAACTTCTTTTTCAATTTCTTTTTCATCAAACTCCGGAAAGTGCTTTTTTAAAACCGAGAACAATTTAAGCGCCATTGGATAAACAGACGTGTAATCTGAATGTAAAAAGCGTTCCAACCTGTTAAAAGCAGGTTTTTCAAGGCGATTTAAATAACGGATGAGTTTACTTGACTTCATAAAATAACTCCATAAAATTATAAATTTTCCATTCATAATTTATAATTTAACATTTGCGTTTTTACTCCATAAAAGTCATTTTTTGTACTTTTTTTCTGACAAAAGAGGTCATATTTTTGTAATATTAAATACTGTCTCTATGAAAAAACTATACAAAATGAGAATGCTGACCGCCGCTGTGCTGTTACTTCTTTCGGTAAATTTTATTAAAGCGCAGGCACTCTCAGCCTCTATCATCAGCCAGACAAACGCCACCTGTTTTGGTTCTTGTGACGGAAGTCTTATTGCTGCCGGAAGCGGTGGAGCGGGGGCTTACACCTACCAATGGTCTCAAGGAGCAACTACCGCTGCCATTTCTGGTTTATGCGCCGGGGTATATACTGTTACAATTACTGATGCACTTGCAGCCACAGCAACTGTTTCTGCTACCATATTACAACCAAGCGCTCTTACTGCAAATGTAAATTCGCAAAGCATTTGCAGTGGCAGCAATATTGCTTTGTGTGCAAACGTTTCCGGAGGCACTCCTGCATATACGTTTAACTGGGCACCTTCTTCAGGTTTGTCAGCTACAATGCTCTCCTGCCCTACAGCTTCGCCAGCAACTACTACTTCTTACACCTTAACCGTCACAGATCAGAACGGTTGTTCTTTCAACGCTTCTGCAACTGTTACAGTTACTCCTTTACCAACCGTATTTGTGGTATCGCACGCAGAACCTTCTTGCAGCGGATCTAATGGTTCAATTACTTTTTCGTCTATGGGAGGAAACGCTCCTTACCTATATGACATACCAGGACAAGGAACAAATACTACAGGAATTTACAATTCTCTTGCAACCGGAACTTATAATTTAGGAGCAACAGATGCGTCCGGATGCGTTGGCTCGTTGGCTTTTCTGCTCTTAGATTCGTGCGAAGTTGTTTGGCCGGGCGATGCAGACAATGATCTTACTGCAAATAACTTTGATATACTTGATATTGGATTGTATTACGGCGGCTCAGCTTATCCGCGTCCGGCAGCAAGTAATGTGTGGGTAGGCCAACCTTCACAAAATACTTCTTCTACCAAACCAAACGGATACAATACAAAACACGATGATTGTAACGGCGACGGAACAATTGACGCAGCTGATACAACTGCGGTAATTCAGAATTACAATTTCATACATCCTCCCTATAAATTAATGATGAATACAATGAGCGGGGTTGAGATCTATACTGAATTTATAGTTGATACTATTTCGAACAGCAACCACGCTGTAATGAAAGTGAAACTGGGTACTGCTGCAAACCCCGCAACAAACATTTACGGTGTTGCGTTAACGCTTTCTTTTGACACAACCATTGTAGCAAAAGATTCTGCCACTTTTAATGTTTCTAATTCCTGGCTTGCTGCCGGAAGCCCTGTATTCTTAAGCAACAAAATTGAGAATTATGTGAACGGCGAATTTGATATTGCTTTGTGCAGAACAAACCAGACAAATGTAAGTGGAAACGGAGAAATTGCTGAATTGGATATTACAATGAAAGATGATATTTCAGGCAAAGTGATGAGCAATTTTGCAAAAGTACTTCACATCAATATAAGCAAAGTAAAAATCATAGATGCAACCGGAGACACAGTTTCATATTCTGCAAGCGGAGATTCTCTTGTAGTTGAACAGCTTAGTACAGCAATAAGTAATCCGGCAGGCTCTTCTTTCATAAAATTATTTCCAAACCCGGCCAAAGAATTTGTTGCGGTTCATTCAACCACAAACGATCTTATGGGTATGGAAATCTACTCGCTGCAAGGAAAGAAGATCGATGAAATAAAAAACGAACAGGCGTCTTCAGAAATAATTCTCAGCACAAAAAATATTGAAAGCGGAATTTATTTACTGAAAGTTCATACACTTACAGGAACAAAAATGGTACGGGTACAGGTTCAATAAGGTTAAGCAAAATAAAAGGTAAATGAAAAGGGAGGAAGTAAAATTTCTCCCTTTTTTGTGCCCTGCAAAATCAGTGTCCGGTATTGACACAGCGATTTCTGTTTTGTATCTTTATACAACTGAAAAAAACACAATGAAAAAACTACTACTGCTTCTTCCTCTTTTGTTACTATTAAAAACGGCAAAAGCACAAACCTGCGGAACCATTTCAAATCAAACGGTTGTTTCAACAACGTTTACAAGCGGAGATTCCGCCTGGCTAAACCTACATGTATATTGTTATGAAAATATTTATCTTAATAATTATTCTGTAAGCTCCACTCCCAATTCATATACAATTTACGCATACTATTGTCATTGTTGCCTTCAG
>JACMLS010000816.1 GCA_014379485.1 Bacteroidia bacterium
GTAGGTGTTGAAACAGGCAAGAGTTCGTTTAGAATAAGTTTATTTTTAATAATTAATTCTGATCCGGATCGTAATTGTGTAAAATAATATTTTGCCCATCAATGCTTACCCAATGAAAAGTTCCTTCTTTATCATTGCTGCTTAAGGAAAAACCTTCGGTGCCGATATCTTTTCCGTCCACTATAATTTTAGTGTAATTTTTTATAAATGCAAAATGTTTTTTGTCTTTGGATATTATGTATTTGCATTGCCATGGAAGTGGCTTTTCAAAGGGGCCGAACTCTTTGCTAACAGAACTTAATTTCAGATAATTCAGGTTGTTTGATGTGTAATGGAGTTCGTAATCATTCCCTGTAAATTCAAAATACTGTAAATAGAATTCAGGAACCGTTATTATTGAGATTTTTTTTCCGTTTCGGTAAATAATAGCAGTATCTCTTGCTTTAGAAACTGTAACTGCATACCAGTTGTCACTTCCCCATTCAAACTTAAATTCATGAACGTTGTCTAAACCACTATACGTTTTGTCAATATACAATTTCCTGTTATTCACAAAGGCGATCTTTGTTTTTCCGGCTTTAAAATTAAAATCGCCAAGATTAATAATGTCGCTTTGAACATCCAATGGCCCTGATTTTTCGCCCTTAGAAAAAACGCAGGCTTTGTATGGCTCCTTGTTTAATTTTAGTTTGCCAGATACAACGTCGCAATCATATTTAGGCGGGTCCTGTATCCCAATAAATACATCTTTACCGTTAAAAATAATATCAGGCCACCCTTTTATTGTAAAGGGCCCGTAACTTTTTCCGTTACTATAATAAATATTCCATGAAGCGTAATCCGAGCACTCAGGAAGGTTCCCATCCTTCCGCGCTTTGATCATTGCGGTTTGTTCAATTTTCATCCATGAATTATCTGGCAGGTTGTAAAAAAAGAAGAGATTATAAGCTTCATCAGCAACGGGAACTTTACTTCCGTCTTCCAGGAGTAAATAACCATCATAAATTCCATTTTCTTCTTTAATCAAATAATTATAGGTTCGTTTTGCGTGATCTTCCACACAGCCAGGCCTTTCTTTATAAGGGCCAAATACTTTTTCATCCATACTCACGTAATACCCATTGGCAGCTTTATAACTAAAATACGGATCCTCCCGATGATAATCTTTGTAGGGGCCGCTTATTTTTCCGTCTCGGTAAATATAGGTCATGCTGTCTTTTACGTATGTAAAACAAACCTTACTCTTACTTGAGGGGCTCACCTGTGTACGTATCTCATCATAAGGCCCTAGGTCTTTTGCTGTGCCAAAAATTTTCACAAATGATTGATTATTCTTTATGTAAATAAATCCCTTAAAAGGAATAATATTATTATAATAATAATCATTGGGAAAATTAATGAACTGGTAGGGGCCCATTTTTTCTCCGGTTTTAATAAAATAAAGAAACTCTTCATGTTTGCCCTGTGCTGTTGTGTTACGAATCTGGTAAAAGGGATCATTCTTCCACCTGTACGGAATTTCGCTAAAAGGCCCAAGCGCCGGTTTGTTATCTATGTGCAGATAAAATTTTTCATTCAACAGGGTAATAAACTCGCACGATGTTGCATTGTGCGAAAAACTTAGAGAAGCTTCTTGCTGATATAATGTTTCGCCCGGCTTAAGTGTGTAAATTGTTTTTTTTGTGTAAGGCGATTTCACACTGATCGTTTTTCCTTTCTGCGAAAATAGGGCGCTAAAGGCAATACTGAAACAAATTGCAAAACTTATGGTATAGTTTTTTTTTTTCACAAATTATTTTTTAATCCGGATCAAAAATTAATAGGGGTTTTTCTGGTGATTTAAAAATTCAAGCGCCACTTCTCCGTAAGAAAAATTGTTGATTGAATCTTTCTGGCCTGTTGGAAAAGTATAAATGTGTTTCCAACGCGCAATCTCTTTTTCCTCGTTCCAGAATCCCCGATTATACGAAAGCGCAAAGAACTCTGTTTTTTCTTCCTCAGAAATCCAACTTTTAGAATTGAATTTTAATTCTACAACAGCATAAAAACAGCACATGTACTTTAATTGCCATTGTCGAGACTCGAGCCGGTCTAATCTTGAGGTCCTGATTTTTTTGTCGTCTGTCTCATTTCCATAATCGGCAATAAAATTAAATTTAGAAAGTAAGAGATTGCTTTTTACTGTCGTTTCCAGGTTTTCTATAAAGGAAGGTTTCATCTGAAACCGGCCAATTGAAAAATTCGCGTAATCTTTTCCGAAATTCACATACAAATATTCATTGGCTGTGCATTCAATCAGGTCAGAAAAAATGGAATAGCGCGCACACTCAGGCAAAACTACCGGCAGCATTTTTTTATACTCTTGCCCGTAAATTTTGCAAATGCTGTCAGCTTCCGGCTGTATATAAGTGCTCCATTCTACCGCGTCTTTAAATGCCCGGGGATATTTTTCTCCGAAAGAAATTTTTTTTCCCGGAACAAAAGTAAATGGAATTATAAAAAGAAGTGCTGAGAATTTCATGGGGCAAAATCCGTGTTTCTGTTTGTATAACGGTTCTTACAAAATTAGTAACACTATTTGATGTAAAGAGAAAAAGGCACTTGAATTCTTTCGGGAAAACCTCACTTAAAATGAGAGCGGGGGGCTCAACGCGATCTCCCAATCGCGTTCACTACATCCTTTACAATATCTTCATAATGTTCCAGCCCCGCAGAAATTCTTATCAGTCACCGTGTAATTCCAATCTCAAGTCTTTCTTCTTCTGTTAAACGTGAGCGTGTTGTGATGGCCGAATGCGTTGCAATTGTTTTAGTGTCGCCTAAATTTGCAGTAAGCGTACAAAGCTGCAAGGCGTTTAAAAATTTTCTTCCTCTTTCATCCCGATTGCTATCGGGACCGCCTTTCAGTTCAAACGTTACAATTCCGCCCCCTTTGCTCATTTGTTTTTTTTTTGACGGCTTGTTGAGGGGGCGATTCTAAAAACGGATATTTTATGAAGCTTTTACTCCGAGGATTTTGTTGAATTCAGCTTTTTCAGATTCCTTTGCATATATTTTTCAGGCGTAAGCAATGCATTCTGAATTCTCTTTGCATAACGTATAGAATCAAGCACCTCTTTTTGTTTCTGCTCCACAAGATCCTTTTGCAATTCCACTTCTTTCTTTTGTTTTTCTACCAAAATGTTCTGCGCCCTGATCAGTTTATTCGATTTTTTTTGTTTACGGTAAACTGCAAAAATAAATGCGAGAATAATAATAAGAAAAGCAATTCCTCCTCCTAAATAGATCCGTTCAGTTCTTTTTTTCAATTGCTCAATCACAATTTCTTTGTCGCGCACATCCAGCTCACGTTTTGTTTCAAGCTTGGCCACGTTTTCATGTACGCCCATAGAAAAAACAGAATCTTTCCACTTAGTAAAATCCTTGTGGCTTTCAAGAGCGCCCTTATAATCTCCCATCGCTTCCTGCGTTACAGATAAATTTTCATACAACTCCTGCAGATAACCAATATCGCCCATCTTTACCTGTAAGACTTCTGCCGCCCTGAAATATTCTACAGATTTTCTGAGATCCTGCAGACGGGTACTTTCATCTTTTGCTTTTTTGGCCATTTCTCCGTAATACTTTCCAATATGCATAAGGCTACCCGATTTCCAGCTGATATTGCCAACTTCATCATAAATGACCATTGCCTTTTTCTGATATTCAAGCGCTTTTTCGTAATCACCCCTGACCTCGCACAGGTCGCCAAGATTACCAAGAATCCAGGCCTGGCTGTTTCTGTCGTTAATTTCTTCAAATATCTTCAGTGCCTTCTCGCATGCTTCCTGTTGCTTTACATGATCCTCCAATTCAAAATAAATTACTCCAAGATTTCCAAACAACTGCCCGGTTAATTTCTTATTACCGATCTCCTCAGCAATCGCCATAGATTTTTTATAATAATCAATCGCCTTGTCATAATTATGAAGGGGTCTGTAAATTGTTCCTATATTCATTAAGAGCACAGCATTTTCTCTTTTAAGATGCATTTCTTCATAGAGCGTTAAAGATTTCTGATAGTGTTCAAGAGCTAAAGCATAATCAGATTTTACTTTATAATTTGTTCCCAATGCATTATAATTGGCAGCAATTCCTTTCTTCCATTTAAGTTTTTCTGATAATTCAAGCCCCGCTTTTCCGTATTTTATTCCTTCATCCGGGTCAGATGATTTACTGGCAAAAGAAATTTTTTGAAAAAGCATAACCTTGTTGGTGTCTTCTTTTGCAGTAAGCAATTCTTTTTTTAAAGAATCAATTTCAGCGTTCTGGCCCGTATATTTTTCTGCAAGTGCAAAAGCCAGGAAGAAGAATAAAATATATTTCCTATTCATGCTTTCTGGTTTTTTAACGCGATTTTTCAATAGCCCCCACAACATCATTCACAATATCTTCATGGTGCTCAAGTCCTGCAGAAATCCGTATAAGTCCCGGTGTAATTCCTACCTCAAGTCTTTCTTCCTCACTTAAACGTGAGTGTGTTGTGCTTGCCGGATGCGTTGCTATTGTTTTAGTATCGCCAAGGTTTGCAGTAAGTGTACAAAGTTGCAATGCGTCTAAAAACTTTCTTCCTCTTTCATCCCGATTGCTATCGGGACCGCCTTTCAGCTCAAATGTTACAATTCCCCCACC
Source organism: Bacteroidia bacterium (assembly GCA_014379485.1). GTDB lineage: Bacteria > Bacteroidota > Bacteroidia > B-17B0 > Aurantibacillaceae > AM-1111. The sequence continues at coordinate 4,672 of JACMLS010000816.1, forward strand.
TTTACTCATTTGTTTTTTTGCAACAGCGTGTTGCGGATGAGATTCCAAAAAAGGGTATTTTATAAATTCTATTTCCTCGTTTTTTTCAAGCGCTTTAGCAAGAACAAATGCGTTGTCGCAATGCCGATCCATTCTCACAGCAAGCGTTTCTAAACTTTTAGAAAGTACCCATGCATTAAACGGAGAAAGTGATGCGCCTGTATTTCTTATAAAAAGATAAATTTCTTTTATCAGTTCTTTTTTTCCCAAAGCGCAACCTCCTAATACTCTTCCCTGCCCGTCAATATATTTTGTGGCTGAGTGAATAATAATGTCTGCCCCGTATTTAAGCGGTTGCTGTAAATAAGGTGTGGCAAAACAATTATCTACATTAAAAATTACGTTGTGTTTTTTACAAAGCTTTCCTAAAAATTCAAGATCAATAATATCAACACCCGGATTGGTGGGCGTTTCAATGTAAACCATTTTTGTATTCGGTTTAAAAAAACTTTCCCAGGTTTCGGGTTTGTTCACGTCAAAATAGGAATGTTCTATTCCGTATTTGGGAAGATATTTGCTGATGATGTTGTGAGTTGATCCGAAAACAGAGGCGCAGCACAGTAAATGATCGCCGCTTTTCATAAGCGCCATAAACGATGCAAACACAGCGGCCATGCCACTCGCGGTTGCCATTCCATCTTCAGTTCCTTCCAAAGCACACATTTTTTGTATGAACTCAAAAGAATTTGGATTGGAAAAACGCGAATAAATAAAGCCCTCTTTCTCTTCTGCAAAAGTAGCGCGCATCTCTTCTGCATCGTCAAAAACAAAACTGCTGGTAAGATAAAGAGGTGAGGAATTTTCTTTATTCTCCGTTTTGTTCAGTTGATTGTGAATGGCTTTTGTTTCGAAGTGGTTTGACATGTTTTTTTATTGAGTGCCAAATTTACTCATTTATTCA
>JACMLS010000817.1 GCA_014379485.1 Bacteroidia bacterium
TTTCTTCAATTACTTCTCTTTGGCCTAAACGTGTTCCCACAGAATCAATAGAATCAATTGTAATTCGCCTATAGAACCTCGCAAGCGCCTGTTCTTTTGTTAGTGGTGCTTTAAACTCATCATCACTAAAAATTGTGATCTCTCCCGATTCAATTCCTTTCTTAATAAGATCAAGCAAAGAAATTCTGTTTTGTGTTGGATACAATGGAAACATTAAGGGCTGATTCAGTTTTTCCCGCAGATCAATAGTTCTCCACACACGTTTTTCCCAACTAACATTTGCCTGTCGTATATAATCTTGCTGGTGCGGACGTTTGTATCCACCCATTTCTTCTACGTACAATTTTCCTGATGCTTCAAAAGTGGCTGAAGGATTTTTTTCTCCTCCGTACACACCATCAAGAACCTGTGCGTTTAAACTTCCCGCCACAATAAGGGCGGGAAGAATATTTTTTATAATGGTTTTCATATTTTAAATTATTTAATGACTAATCTGAAAGAGCCAACATGAGGTTCTTTATCAGGAGAAACAGAATTAACAGTTACTAGAATTATTCCACCTGCTTTCATTCTCTTAAACTGAGCTTTTATCGGCTCAGTCAGTTTGCAACCGTTCTCATTGAATACAGTTGTCTGTCCACCATACGAACAAATTATTTCATATTTAGTAACGGTATATGGAAGATTAAGAATAAAATTTGTTGGTTGCGCTGTGACAAATTTTGCATTTGCCAGGTCTGGTAGTGTAATTTTCCCTTCTAATGCACCAAAACCAGAAAGTTTATTAGTTGGATCAGGTAATTTTCTAACCCTGAATTTTGTTTTACCCTGCACTCTTGTAACACCATCTGTGGTTGATGAAACAGTTACATTCACTTCCTGTCCGGACACACCTATAATATTATATTTCCCTGGCGAATTGAGAGAAGGTATACTTCCTTTATCAATACTCACACGTAAATCTTTAGGCGCAATTCCTGCTGCTGAAATACTTATCGGATTATCAATTCCTGCATACACCACATTCATATTATCTGCAGACACTGCAACACTTTGCGGTGCAACAATATATTTTTCTTCAAACGGATAATATTGTACTTCGCCTGTTTCTTTTGTGAGTTTTATTACACCTTTGTAAGTTTGTTCGCCTTGTGCTCCACCTGCTTTTTCAAAAACCGCTCTTCCGTTTGCATCCATTGTCAGTTGAGTAGAATCTCCAATAAATTTATTCAATGTCTTATCCCAGTTTCCAACAAGAATCTCGCGCTTTACACTTGAACTACCTGCGGCAAGAAAAATTGATGACTGATATTTATCTCCCACTTGTATATAGTTTGTAGGAGAAGTAACAGCTGCAGCCCACTGATCTATTTTTGGAATGGTGCTCATTACAGATTTTGCAATGGTGTTAATGCTTTCTGATTCTACATTTTTAAGATCTGCCTGTATCTTAGATAAATTTGTAATCACAGCTGCCAGAGGAAGGTGATAAAAATTTGTCATCTGCCAGTCTTCTTTTACACCGTTCTGTACAAAATCAGGATCAACCGGTTTAATGATAGAAATTCTTTTTTTCACTTGCTCAAGATCTGTTTTCAGAAATTTTTTCACGATCTCGTTGCCTTCAAAGATCTTAATGATCTTATCATGCGTTTCAGTTAACTTTTGTCTCAGCTCATAAGCAGAGTAAGCTGTTTTTACCGGATTTTGTTCATCATCACCAAACAATTCATACGTTGGTATATCGTAATTGTCGAGCGCATTTACATAACGCAAACGTGTGGTGTCTGCCTGTTGTTTGGTGCTTTTTTCTGTTGTTTCAACCAACTTCTTTTTCAGCACTTCAATGTATTTAAACATTTCACCGGCAACTTTTGCAGATTCTTCTGCTTTGGTGAAATAGTATTTTTCTTCGGGATATTTTTTAACGTAATCGCCAAAATATTTCATCATGGTTTCTGAACTTTCATTAAACGTTTTGTTGGTGCGTTCAAGACTTTCGTTAACCGTAACAAAACCCATAAGGACTTCTTTTGATACGTTCATTGCAAGCAGAGCGGTGAGTACTAAGTACATCATACCGATCATTTTTTGCCGGGGTGTTTCTTTTTTATCAGCCATTTTTCCAGGTTTTTAATGTAAGTAAATTGTGTTTAGGCCAGGACCCGGCTGAGAAAGTGTGCACCCTAAATTCAGGCAGGTTACAACTTATAATACATGTTAAATGAAAAAAATACAGATTTTTGAAAAATATTTCTTCAGGAAGGAAAAAACGAAATAAAAAAAACCGCAAATCCCTTGCAGGACGCGGCTTAGAGAGGGGCTAAAACCTTTTGAGAATAAAAAGTAATTCCAATGAATTACCCAATTACTCTATTCCAATTTCTTTTTTAAAGGGAGGTTCCGGAGATACCACCGTAATTATAGATCATTTCAGTTTTCATGGGGCTTGTTTTTATTTGTTTGTTTACTGATTCAAAATTCGGCAATAAGGAGACAGTGTTAAATCCGTTCTTTGGTGTATTTTCATATCCGTGCCAGTACGTAGGTCAAAAAGTTATTGGTTGTAAGTTATCAGTTAGTCGTTATCCGTTGTTCGTTTGTCGTTAATTCGCTTCCCTTAGTTCATTACCGTCGCGAACGTTGCGCCGTAGCGTGAAATAATAAATAGCTATTCAAACTAATTCCTTGAGGAAAGGCAAAACAAAAATTCGGATAAATGGTAAAGGAGCTTTGGCTAAAAATTTATTATTTAGCATCAGGATCAAAAAAACCAATAATGAAAAAACTATTCCCGATTCTTTTTATTCTTATTTGTTTTATTGAAAATGCACAGGTAAAAACCGGAGAAGAACTGATCACTAAAATGTGGAATAAATATTCAGGGAAGACTGCGGCGGGGATCTCATTTGTTCAAAAGACAAAATTCTACGGCAATGACTCTGTTATAAGAATTGCTACCTGGTATGAGCATATTAAATATCCCGACAAACTGCGAATCGATTTTGACACCTTTCCTTCTCCGATAACTGCCATATTCAGGAACGATTCTCAATACGTAGTAAGAAATGGAAAAATTTCAAGAGCCGGAAAAGATAAAAATAAATTATTACTTGTTCTGGGAGGAATGTATTTTAGAAAATTACCCGATGTGTTTGAGCGTTTAAAGGAAGCAGGTATTGATGTTTCTACTATTAAAGACACCTTGTATGAAAAATCTGCCTGTTACCGGATTGGAAAAAACGCGCGCAGCCAGTTGTTCATAGAGAAAAAAACTTTTCGGGTAAAACGGGTGCTTATCATTGATGAAAGCGGAAAGGAGGAAATGGATGCGAGAATTGAAGAATGGCAAAAA
>JACMLS010000086.1 GCA_014379485.1 Bacteroidia bacterium
AAAATAATTGGCCAGGATTTAAAAAAACATTTAACTCCCAGTTTATAATCGTTAATGAATTTTTTCATCACGCCTCTTTTAAATACTTTGTAAGCAAATTAAAATCTGCAAACACAGGCTTGTTTTTTGAGATCAATAATTCTTTTTCTTTTAATACCCCCGGAGATTCTTTCAAAATAAAGATCGCATCGCAATCTCCAACAACTCCCAAAGAAATTTTCATAATCCAGTTATAGCGTTCTTCTTTTGTAAGTTCAGGTTTTTCATTCACCACTCCAAGCGCAGCATTCATTCCAATTACTGGTATGTGCCCAAGCTCAGCCACTTTAACGGCAAAAAAATTCATGCGTTTTAAATTTTCTTCCTGTTCTTTTTCAGTGGCAGCAGAGTAGGGCCCCGCTATCGCAATTTTTTTCATTCTCTTTTCCAACTAAAGGACTTGATGACTGCGGACTCCCGGACTTTTTTTAAGCCTGCGCAGTTGGTCCGCCAAAATTCATTGGCATTGCATTTATTTCGCTGTCTTTAATTTTTCCGTGCAATTGCTCGTACTTGCCTAAATTATCTGCAAGCGCTTTCATTAAACGTTTTGCATGTTGTGGCGTAAGTACTATGCGAGATTTTACTTTGGCCTTTGGTACGCCAGGCATTACTTTAATAAAATCAATTACAAACTCTGCCGGAGAGTGGGTAATAATTGCCAGGTTAGAATAAATTCCTTCTGCAATTTCTTCAGTCAATTCTATGTTTAACTGGTTATTCGGGTTTTGATCTTCCATGGTTTTCTTTTTTGTGTGGAAGAATGGAAGCTTGGAAGATTGGGTGTGATAAACCTGAGAATGAATTTCTTCTTCAGCGTTCTCAACCCATTATTCCACTATTCCATCATCCCATCAGTTCTATAGACTCTAAAATTAATCAATTTTTTTGAAGCAAAACCAGGATGAATTTATGATTTGTTTTTAGTTTGCTGATAAGTTAACTTTACTTAAAAATCAAGCCTTTAATGAAAAAAACTTTACTTATTACGTTTTTATTGTTGGTTTTGCAAGGAGAGTTTTTTACTCAAAACATTTGTCTCGAAAAACTTGTAGCGGATTCTCTTCCCATGCCGGGGATGTGTAGTTTTTCTATTGGACCCCTCGCAGATTTTAATAACGACGGATTTCCAGATATTCCCTGGTCAGGCAACTATTCAGATGAAATAACAATGCAAACGTATTTTAAGGCCGGCGTTTTAGCTGGTGATGGAAACGGTGGTTTTTATGAAGATACCATTTGGAACAGTGATCCGCTGAATTTTGTGACAGGAGATTTTAATGAAGATGGTAATGCAGATTTAATGGTGGCCAAAATTATGAATTCAATATCATTTTATAACGGAGACGGAACAGGACATTTTACATCTTCTGTAATTGTGCCCGGAGCTTTAATGGTGGCTGGTTTGGTGAGCGGAGATTTTGATGGAGATAACCATACCGATTTTTTGTTTTCGGCTTTATCGCCCGGAGCATCGCTTGCTTTTGTTCATGGAAACGGAAACGGAACATTTGCAGCGCCTGTCAATTTCACCAATCCTCAGCTTACGCAGACATTTTATAAGGGCGATTTTAATAACGATGGTCTTGCAGATGCAGTAATTGCAGGTGGCTTGTTTATAAGTAACGGCGGTGGCGCATTCACTATCGTTCAGACACAATTGCCACTGGGCCTTTATGGTACCGGAGATTTTAACCTGGACGGAAATCTTGATATGATAGGTGCAGACAGTATTTATTTGGGCACCGGTTTCGGAACTTTTCCAACAAAAATTGTTTACACTTTACCTGCCGGTGTAAAACCTTATGGTAAAATGACTGACCTGAATTCAGATGGAATTTTAGATCTGCTTGCAAAAAGAGGTAATGATGTTTTTGATACCCTCATGGTGTTTACTGGTAATGGCAATTCAACGTTCAGTTCTGCCAACGTAAATATTCCTCTTGATTCACTTTCTGTTTTAGGACCTGTTGGTGATCTTGATGGTAATGGAACGACAGACCTGGTAATGACTGTAAGGTACGCAGAATTTGAAAATTGCGTTTCAACTGTTTATGGTATACTTAACAAAACAGCAAACATTGCGTTTTATTCAACCTCCTTTTGTGCCGGAGATTCAGTTCAATTATCAGTGAACCCTGGCGCTCAGACGTTATGGAGCAACGGAGATACCACCTCATCTGTTTTTGTTTCAACCGCCGGAAATTATTCTGTTACATCAACTACTTCAAACGGCTGCACAAGCTCAGATGTTGTTACGGTTAACCAGATAACAGCAACTACATTTTCAGATATTAATTCTACTAATACTTTTTGTTTTTATTCTTCTCCATTTGTATTAACAGGTGGCGCTCCATGGGGCGGAGTTTATTCGGGGCAAGGTGTTTCTAACGGGATTTTTGATGCGCAGGCCGCAGGAGTAGGAACACATACTCTTACTTATTCGTATTCCGGGCCGGGTGCTTGTATAGGAACAGATACGTTACAGATTATAGTGGAGATGTGTCTGGGCCTTAAAGAAAATAATTCTGCAGAAACAATTTCTGTTTATCCAAATCCCGGTAACGGACAATTTACGCTGATAACCAACGAACAAGAGTTTGTTGTTTCTTTTTACGATGTAATGGGAAACAAAATTTACTCGGGCCTTAACGAAAAAAGTATAAACCTTATTTCGCAACCATCCGGAATTTATTTTGTGCGTTTAATTGCAGGAAACAAATTATACTCCCAAAAAATTATTCTGGAATAAAATAAACAATCTTAAGCCAGAGAAAATTACACAACTATTAAAGGTGTAATACTGATTTTCTCTATATTGTCAGGCTTCAACATGTATTATTTTTAGAAACCAAAATCAAGTTTTATTTTACACCAAGTGTACATGAAAATTAGTCCTCCCGAAAGCTTTCGGGACTACTTGTCCTTTTTTATTAATATTTCTTCAAAAAA
>JACMLS010000818.1 GCA_014379485.1 Bacteroidia bacterium
ATTTCTTTTTTACAAGAAAATATATGATCGTTAAAAAAAGTAAGACAGAACCAGAAACAATCATATTAACTACACAGGAGAACGCTGAAGCCGGAGAAACAGAAATTCCTCATTAGTGATTTTAACTCATGAGGGAAATTTTACTTTAGAGAATTCCATTTTCTTCCTATATATTTCTCTGAAGTGATCAGGGCCCTCTGAATTCTTCTTGCGTACCTGATGCTGTCAAGAATTTCTTTCTGCTTTTCATCAACAATACTTTTTTGTTTTTCCACTTCAAGTTTTTGTGCTTCGATCATTGATTTTTGCTTACGTGTAATTCTCAGGGACCTGAAAACAAAAGCGGCAAAAACACCCACCAATAACAAACAACATACAACAGAAAACATAATAACGTTTTGTTTCCTGCTTTTTTCATCAGCAATCCTGCCCTGGCTTTCCAGCTCTTTTTTGTGTTCTGCTTTTGCAACCGCTTCTCTTTTTTCAAAATCATAGGTCATATGCAGTTCAATTGATCTTCTATTGGTTTCTTCATTGTTTAAACTATCGCGGTAAAGAATATACAGCTTATGATTTTCCAATGATCCTTTAAAATTTCCACTCGTGCTGTCTAATATCGCCAGATCGCGATAAACACTTAGCAAAAACTCTTTGTGTCCTATTTCTTTTGCAAGATTTTTTGCTTTATCAAGAAAAACGCGGGCTTCTTTGTATTTTGCCTGTTTTCCTGCCATCGTATTTTCTCTTGTAGCCAGCAATGTGTAAACGCTCCCAATATTATCAGAAGCAAGAATAATTCCCGGCTGATCTCCGATCTTTTCTTTTATTTCTAACGCAGCCCGGTAGTTTTTTAAAGCCTCCTGTATATTATTCTGGTCATAAAACACACTGCCCATGTTAGTATAACAATCGGCAATACCTGCTTTGTTTCCGATCCCTTCAAATACACTTAAAGCCATCTCATAATTTTTTAGTGCTTCCGCATGATTTCTTTGCTGATAATAAATATTCCCGATATTTGCGTAAGACCCTGCTTCACCACCTTTTTCTCCGAAAGCTTTATGCACTTTTAAAGCAGCCTCATGATTTTTTAATGCTTCGGCAAAATTACCCTGAGAGTCATAAACGTTACCAATATTATTGTAACAGGTCCCGATCCATTTTTTATTCCCGGTTTCTTCGTTTAACTTTAATGCTATCAGGTAGTTCTTTAATGCTTCCGGATAATTACCCTGGTAAAAAAAAGCCAAACCAATATTATTATAAGAACCGGCCATGCCAATCTTATCCTTAAGCCTTTGTCTGATCTTTAACGATGCAAAATGATTTTTCAGAGCTTCCGTATAATTTCCTTGTTCGCAATGCGTAAGCCCATTTACATTGTAAGAATAAGAAAGACTTTTTTGTGTTTCATTGTCTGCCTGATCCATTTTATTTGCAATGCTGACAGCTTGCTTACCAAACAGTAAAGAAGTATCATAATTTCCAATAAGTCTGAACTGATCACTAAGCGCATTCAAATGATCTGCTTTAGTTAAATCTTCCTTATCAGTTTTAATCAACGAAAAAAGAGAATCGATCTTTCTGTTCTGCGCCTGTAACATTGAACAAAAGCAATGCAGGCAAAAAAGAAGAAAAATTACTCTTCGAAACACGATTTTCATTTAAGTTTATTTAATTTCATTCTCATTCCTGTCCATCCTAAACATTATCTGAATACCGTTGCAAAAAAATCCGGAAGTTTAACCGTGTATGGTTTCGCGTTTTCCGTACTTGCCCATTAATTCTGCTTCATATGCAAGCCACTCTTTCCAGCGCGCATCTACATCAACCCCCTGGCTGTATTTTCTTGCAAAACCTATGAACATAGTGTAATGTGTGGCTTCGGAAACCATCAGATCATAATAGAATTTTTTCAGATCCTCATCTTTAATTTGTTCTGACAAAAGTTTAAAACGTTCGCAACTTCTTGCTTCTACCAGAGCAGAAAACAATAAACGATCTACCATTGCAATGTGACGTGCGTAACCTTTTTTCATAAAAACATAAAGATCGTTCACGTATTCATCTCTTCTTTCTTTTCCCAAAACAAAACCGCGTTGTTTTATTTTTTCGTGTACCATTTCAAAATGCGTTAACTCTTCTTTTGCTAATGCAAGCATAGCATCTACTAAGTCTGTAAACTCAGGATAAGAAATGGTAAGCGAAATTGCGTTGCTGGTTGCTTTCTGCTCGCACCAGGCATGATCAGTTAAAATCTCTGAAATATTTGTTTCTACAATATTGACCCAGCGGGGATCTGTAGCAAGTTTTAAACCTAACATGAACTTTATTTTAAGGGACAAATTTACGAAATTGTTTTAACGCAGGATATAAGATATAAGAGAGGGAGATATAAGACTGGCAAGCAAGGTCTTTACGCAGAATTGAACGATTGATATGAGATATGAGACCATTAGAATATGAGACTGGTGCACGAAAATTCTTGCGGAAAACACATACACACCCAGTCTCAGATCTCATATCTCACCCTCTCATATCAGAGAATAGGTTTCCGTGTGGTTTTTCTGATAAGAAATCTCATCAAATAAAACAAAGGCAAACCGGAAACAAAAAGTACAAATCCCCACAGCGATGCTTCGGGTTTGGATAAAAGCACGCTTGCATTTACCACCATGTAAATTAAAATGTAGAAGATTGGTAAATACGGATAGGCTTTCATTTTAAAAATATTCTCTATCTCATGTTTATTTTTCTTTGCACGGTAACGCAAAATAAAAATACAGGCCGCTGCGCTTATTAAACTTATACTATCAAAAAACATAACGTATTGCAAAATGGTTTGAAAAGAAGACATAAAAAATAAAGTGAGCAGAATAAAAACAGTGAAGAGACTAACTGCCCACTCCTGCACCTGCGTTCTTGCGTTTACACGCGAAAAGATTTTCGGAAAAACCCCGTCTTCTGCCATGGCGAAATAAATACGCGGATTACTGAGCATGGAAACATTTACATAAGCCATTACACAAAAAAACATTATGAGAGCAACTAATTTTGCAACCACTGCACCAAACATTAATTGCGAAATATCTGAGGCAAGGGTTTTTGTTTTTTGCAACTCAGCAAAACCAAGAACTTTTACGTAAGATAAATTGGCGAGTAAATAAATGCAGAGTACAACCGTCATTCCGTAAAAAATAGCGCGGGGCATGGTGCGGCTCGGATTTTTTACATCGCTCCCAAAATTCATGGTCTGCTGATAACCACCGTATGTAAAAAAAACGGGTATGAAACAAAGTGCAAAACATTTCAACATATCTTCTGTAGTTTGCGGAGCTGTTTTAATTGCATCGTTTGCGTGAGGACCCACCACGAAAAACAAAGCACTGATCAATAATAAAAGCATACTGATCTTAATGATCATTAAAACATTCAGCACTTTAGAACTCACTTTTATGCCCAGCATATTTATTATATAAAGAAATATAACTGAAGTGGTAGTAATTATTCTTGCAGCTGTTTCAGGATTCAAGGTCGGAAATAAGATTGGTGCAATATATTCTGCCCCCATAATTGCAACGCCTGCTGTAGAAGCCGCATTGCTTATTACGGTGATCCAATTAACCATAAAAGCAAAAGAAGGATGATAGCAATGAGAAAAGATCTTGTAAAAACCACCGGCTGCCGGATAGCGCGAACCGATCTCCGCAAACGTAAGCGCACCAATCATGCTCACCACTGCGCCTGTGATCCATGCAATAAAAAAAATAGAAGAGGTTCCTGCTTTCTGCGCAACTTCGGGCGGGGTACGAAAAATTCCCATACCAATTACCAAACCCATTACGATCATGGTAAGATCGAAAGTTTTTAGACGGGGCTGGATCTTGTTTTCCAAAAGGAATTAATTTTCTGAAAAAGTACGAAAAAGGAATGAATTGAAGATGCAAAACTGTTTCAAATGCGTGTTTTGATATAACGAATGGAATGTATTATTTTTAAGAAAATATTCGTGGTGATCTATAATTAAATCTTCATGCAAAAAAATGAAACCAATTTAAAGCCGGGTTTAAGTTTTGAGGTCTCTGATATAGAAATAAACACTGTGCCATTTGAAACTGAAACCGGCAACAATTTAATCAGAAAAAAACTGCTCTCTGAAATTGAAGCATCTTCTTTTTTAGCTGAAAACCTTGTTAGCATTCCCGAAGAAGAAATCAAAATTCATCATTTTTTGCTAATGATTCAGAGAGCATTTAGTGAACACAAAGCTATCACCATTCGTCCTGATGATTTTTGGTTGATTATTTGCCAAGGCTTCAGTGAGCACATCAAACTTAATGGGTCATCGTTAAAACATCTCATTACAGATTTAAAGAAGAAGCAAACCATAAAAGTACAAAGAGACGATTTTGTGAAAGGGAAAAAGGATAATCCATGGCCTGAAATTTTTCCAGAATTCTCAAAACAGGTAAATGAATATCTAAAATCTGACCTTTATTCAAAACTTGTCTGTGAATTTTCTACAAGTACAAAAACTGATGTAACTGCTTTTGAGATTTCATTTTTAGATGGCATGTCAGAGTATTTTGACTACCTATTCTATAGTTTGTGTGGAATACCCAAAATCACTTTGGAGGGTTCGATAGAAGATTACCGAAAAATTTTATCAAACTTGGATGAGTTGGAGAAATATGATTTGGGATGGTGGATCAAAAAAATTAAACCCATAATCCATAAAATAATTGAAACTCTATCAGGAAATATAGACAAAAGTTTCTGGGAATCAATTTTTAAAGAAACTAATGCCTCCGGAGGGCCTTATATGAGTGGATGGATTTCTAATTTCTTTCCATATGTAAGAGAAAGCTATTGTAAAAGCAAAAAATGGACTTCAATATTTGAAAGAAATCCTTACAGAAAAAATGCGGTAAAAAAATTAAACGAAACAGACCTTGGACTTTCCAAATTAATACAGGTTCTTATAAAGAACCCGATTCTTAGTGCCAAAAAAGAATGTGAATTAAAGATTGATATGTTTCCCACTGGCATTTCAGCAGTCCCATTTAAGTGGGAAATTTTTTCTCCGGAACTCAAAATGACAACAACCTATAAAATGAACTTTAACAGCGGCTTTATTGGATTCACTGAAAATCTGCAGACCAATAGCTTACAGTCTCAGATTGCTTGGGCTATTACAGAAGAGAAATAAAAGCCGCGATTCGTAGATTAAAATTATTCAAAATCTTCATACAATAAATACTTCGTACGGATCTTTTTAAAACCCGCAATTCCGGGAATCCACGATGCTGTAATCTGGTCTTCTGTTTTCCCGTCTTTGATCTGCTTTTGTAAAATATCATTACCTGCATGAAAATTAAAATTCTCATCAAAGAAAGCGGGCTCTGATTTTAATGAAGTGTACATTCCTACCAACCACAAAAGATTTACCTGTTTCAAAGAACGTGAATAATCTTCGCCAAAACGTTTCAGATCAAAACCATAACACACCTCGTTCATATACTTGGGTAATTTTGAACCTTCGTTTGGTTTTGGTGTAAATGAAAAATCTTTCTTTTGCAATTTAGGATGTCCTATTACCTGGAAAGGAAAATTGGTACCACGCCCCACACTTACAATAGTTCCTTCAAACAAACCCAATGAAGGGTAATAATAAACAGCATACATATTGGGCAAATTAGGAGAAGGTTTTTCGGGCAACTGATAAAAATCTACGTGGTTGTAATTTAAAACCGGAATTACTTTCAGGTCACACTTTACTTTATTTGTTAACCAACCTTCCCCGTTAACCATTTGTGCGTATTCTCCAACAGTCATTCCATAAACAAGCGGCACAGGATGCATTCCTAAAAAAGATTTGAATTTGGGATCTAAAACCGGCCCATCAACATAATGCCCGTTTGGATCTGGTCTGTCCAACACTATAAACTTCTTGTTGTTTTCCGCACAGGCTTCCATAACATAAGTCATAGTAGAAATGTAAGTATAGAAACGAACGCCTACATCCTGTATATCGTAAATTACCACATCAATATCTTTCAGGTCTTCTTTAGTGGGTTTAAAATGTTTTCCGAAAAGAGAAACAACTGTAATTCCTGTTTTTTTATCCTTTTCAGTACCCACTTTTTCTCCAGCATCCGCTTCTCCTCTAAAACCATGCTCTGGCCCAAATATTTTTTTGATGTTCACTTTTAACTTCAGCAGCGTATCAACCAAATGCGTCTTGCCAATCTTACTCGTAGTATTTGCAACAATGGCCACTCTTTTACCGGCAAGCAACGGCAAGTACTCAGAAAAGCGGGCAGCTCCGTTGGTTACATCTTTTTCATAAAGAACTCTTGGGTCCTTTCGCTGCGACAGGGCCATAAACGGAAGACAAAAGCAAAAAATCATTAAAAAACGAACCATAGAAACAGCCATAAATTTGTACTAAAGATACAATTGTAAATTTAAATCAAATAATCAAATCAAAATAAATGCCAATCTCAGATTTGATTACCTTTACACCGTATTTCAACGCTTAGCTTAGTGAAAAGTATTTTACTCTATCCAATAAAAATCTGCGCCTTCAATCTGTGCAAATCAGTGCAATCTGCGGCATAAAACTTTGAATCTATCCTTATACATAGCAAGAAAAATAACAAAAGGCGGTAAAGAAAACCAGCGTTTGAGCAAACCCATTATTCAGATTGCAATGGGTGGTATAATATTGGGAATGGCTGTAATGATCCTTAC
>JACMLS010000819.1 GCA_014379485.1 Bacteroidia bacterium
ACGTTATGTTGACCAGGGCGGTGGAAAACGTAAAGGTTCTATTGCAGTTTATCTTGAGCCATGGCATGCAGATATTTATCAGTTCTTAGATATCAGAAAAAATAACGGTAAAGAAGAAATGCGCGCACGCGATTTGTTTACTGCACTTTGGATTCCGGATTTGTTTATGAGACGCGTGGAAGAAGAAGGAGACTGGTCTTTATTCTGCCCCAACGAAGCGCCGGGATTAAGCGATTGCCACAGCGAAGAATTTGATAAATTATATACACGTTACGAAACAGAAGGAAGAGCTCGCAAAACAATTAAGGCGCGAGAACTTTGGGCTGCAATCATCACATCTCAGATTGAAACAGGTAATCCATACATGTTGTATAAAGATGCTTGTAACTCAAAAAGCAATCAGAAAAACTTAGGTACAATAAAATCTTCTAACCTGTGTACAGAAATTATTGAATACACGGCGCCAGATGAAGTTGCAGTTTGTAATCTTGCTTCTCTTGCATTACCTCGTTTTGTTGATACAGAAAAAGGAGTATTCGATCATCAAAAATTATTTGAAGTTACTTACGTAGCAACAAAAAATTTAAATAGAATTATTGATAGAAACTACTACCCGATTCCTGAGGCACGCAAAAGTAATATGCGTCACCGTCCAATTGGTTTAGGTGTACAAGGTTTAGCAGATGCGTTTATTTTAATGCGTTATTCTTTTGAGTCAGAAGAAGCACAAAAATTAAATAAAGAAATTTTTGAAACTATTTATTACGCATCATTAACTGCAAGTAAAGACCTTGCAAAAATTGATGGCGCTTATGAAACGTATGAAGGCTCACCAATTTCTCAAGGAATTTTTCAGCAAGATATGTGGAATGTACAAGCATCAAATCGTTGGGAGTGGGATGTGTTGAGAGAAGAAATTAAAAAGTACGGAGTAAGAAATTCATTATTGCTTGCGCCAATGCCAACCGCTTCTACATCGCAAATTCTTGGTAACAATGAGTGTTTTGAGCCCTATACAACAAACATTTACTCTCGCCGTGTATTAAGCGGAGAGTTTGTGGTAGTAAACAAACATTTATTAAAAGACTTAGTGAAACTCGGAATCTGGAACGACAACCTGAAAAATAAAGTAATTGGCGCAAACGGATCAGTACAAAACATTGATGAGATTCCTGATAACATTAAAGAAATCTACAAAACCGTTTGGGAGATCAAACAAAAAACCATCATTGATATGGCCGCAGACCGTGGAGCATTCATAGATCAGTCTCAATCGCTCAATTTATTTATACAAAACGCCAACTTCGCCAAACTTTCAAGCGCCCATTTTTACGCCTGGAAAAAAGGATTAAAAACCGGAATGTATTACCTGCGTACAAAAGCTGCAACAGATGCAATTAAATTTACTGTAGACCAAAGCGCTTTACAAAAAGTAACAGGCAGTACAGAAGTATTAGGCAACGAAGATTTGCTTATTGTTGAAAGAACAGCAGACCAGATGTCTGAAGAAGAAGTAGCAGCACAATTAAGCTGCTCGCTAGACAATCCTGAGGGTTGCGAGGCTTGTGGGTCTTAATCACACTTCGACAGGGCTCAGTGTGACAAGAGCTATAGAATAAAAAAATTACTTTGCCAATGTGTGAAGAGACCATCAGCTAAAAGGCTGGTGGTTTTTTGTTTTGTCACGCTTCGACGGGGCTCAGCGTGACAAAATAAAAACTCTCATGTGTCCTTACGTTTCTCATGTGTTTAAAGAAGGTGCAAAAATTTTCTATTGTGCCCTATTGTTTCTACTGTGGTTCAAAAGAGAAGCAGATTTTTCCTTACATTTAACTATGAAAAAAATTCTTCCTTTCGCCTTGCTTTACATCCTTGTTTCTTCTTTCGGAATTCCGGAAAGTAATGCCTTTGTAAAAAAATTACATACCGCTTACATGGCGCAGGTGCGTGCTGAAGCCGGAAAAACTTTTGCCAGCACCATGCAAAAAAACGAAGGTTCCTGCCTGGTCATTAACGACCCCGTTTTTGATGAGGTAAAAGAAAAAGGAAACACATGGACCTTTAAACCAAAAAATCCAACACAAAACAAATATGCTGTTTGCATTTCTTTCATAGAAAAAGATAACGCAAAAGATATTATGAAGAAAATAAAAACAGCAATTGGAAAAGGAACAAGTTCGCTTGTAAAAACTCCGCTGCTCGTTTTCAGAAAAGACAAAATTATTTATACAGTTACTTACAGCTGCGATTTGAAAGACGGCGCTGTAGAGAAATTAATTATTGATGAATTGAAAAAAGAAATTGATTTAGAAAAGAGCAATGATTTTGTTGTTGTGAAGTGTGGTGGAGGAGTTGAGGTGAAAAGTTGATTTTTTTAAAAAGAACCAAATTTTTCTTGAATCCGGAGGATTCACACATTTTAAGAAAAGAATAAATATGAAAATGCGACCCTGGAAGGGTCGAACAATGTGTTAACAACAGAAGCAAAAAAACTCTGAATTTTTCCCTATTATTACATTCCCAAATTCATTAAAACACCATGAGCAACGATCAGCCAAAAAAATTATTCCTTCTCGACGCCTTCGCACTTATTTTTCGTGCCCACTATGCGTTCATCAATAATCCACGCGTAAATTCAAAGGGACTTAACACTTCTGCAATATTTGGGTTTACAAATACATTACTCGAGGTGTTGCGCAAAGAAAAACCTTCTCACATAGCAGTTGTGTTTGATACTTCTGCTCCAACAGAAAGACACATTGATTACGTAGAATACAAAGCGCAGCGCGAAGAAATGCCCGATGAATTGGCGCAACAAATTCCTTACATTTTTAAATTGCTCGAAGGCTTTAATATTCCCGCTCTTAAATTAGACGGTTTTGAAGCAGATGATTTGATTGGCACGCTTGCAAAAAAAGCGAAAGCGCAAGGGTTTGTAACTTATATGATGACACCCGATAAAGATTTCGGACAACTGGTAGAAGAAGATATTTTTATTTTTAAACCTGCCCGCTCAGGTAACGCTGCAGAAATTATGGGCGTAAAAGAGGTGTGCGAAAAGTGGGGAATTGAAAACGTTATGCAGTTAATTGATGTGTTAGGCATGATGGGCGATGCAGTAGATAATATACCCGGAATAAAAGGTGTAGGAGAAAAAACAGCAGTGAACCTGATAAAAGAATTTGGCAGTATGGAAAACATGCTGGCCAATACAGATAAATTAAAAGGAAAATTAAAAGAGAAAGTAGAGAACAGCAGAGAGATGGCAATTCTCTCAAAAAAATTAGCCACCATTATTCTTAATGTTCCTATTGAACTGAATGAACATGAAGTGGTAGTGAAAGAGGTGAACAAAGAATTTTTGCGCGAATTATTTGAGGAACTTGAATTTAAACGTCTTGCAGAAAATTTATTGGGAGATCCGCTTCCGCTTAAAACAGAAGGAAAACCGGTAAGTCAGACAGGGCAGATTGGTTTGTTTGACGAAGAAGCAAATGCAACAGGTGCCAGCGTAAAATATGAAAAAGGAGAAACAGATGAGGAAGAAGTAAAAACAAATTATCAGACAATAGAAACGGTTGAACATAATTATATTTTGTGTGACACAAAAGAAAAACGCGCAGAGCTCATCAAAAAACTTTCTGCTTCAACTGAATTTTCTTACGATAGCGAAACAACTGGCTTGAATGTACACGAAGTAGAAGCGGTAGGACTTAGTTTTTCTATTCATGATCACGAAGGATATTACATTCCGTTACCGGAAGACCAGGCAGAAGCAAAAAAAATAATTGAAGAGTTTAAAATTATTTTTGATGATGAGAAAAAAACACTCATCGGGCAAAATATAAAATTCGACTTACAGATCTTAAAGAACTACGACATTGAAATTAAAAATAAAATGTTCGACACCATGGTGGCTCATTTTCTCATTAAACCTGAAATGAGGCACAACATGAATATTTTATCTGAAACGTATCTGAATTATTCTCCCGTAAGTATTGACACACTGATCGGAAAGAAAAAAGCAGAACAAATCAGCATGCGCGATGTTCCTGTTGAAAAAATAAAAGAATATGCTTCTGAAGATGCTGATGTTACTTTACAGTTAAAAACAGTTTTTGCACCTCAGTTAAAAGAAACAGAAGTAGATAAATTATTTTACGAAGTAGAAGTTCCGCTTGTTGGTGTTTTGGCGAATATGGAACGCGAAGGAATAAATTTAGATATTGAAAGTTTAAAAATATTTTCTGCTGAGTTAGAAATTGAAATTAAAACAACCGAAGATGAAATTCAGGGGTTGGCCGGAACAAAATTTAATGTTTCATCGCCAAAACAAGTGGGAGAGATTTTATTTGAATATTTAAAAATTATTGAGAAACCAAAGAAAACAAAAACCGGGCAGTACGCCACCGGCGAAGATGTGATGGTGAAACTTGCAGACAAACATCCCATAGTAAATAAAATTTTAGATTACCGCGAACTGGTAAAACTAAAAAGTACTTACGTGGATGCAATTCCCCTGCTCATCAATTCAAAAACAAAAAAAATTCATACTACTTACAATCAAGTAGTAGCTGTTACAGGAAGATTAAGCTCAGATAATCCCAACTTACAAAACATTCCTATCAGAACAGAAAGAGGAAGGTCGATAAGAAAAGCATTTATACCGCGCAGCGCAGAATTTGTTTTAATGAGCGCAGATTACTCGCAGATAGAATTACGAATTGTTGCGAGTATGAGCAACGATAAAAATATGTGTCAGGCTTTTATTGACGGAAAAGATATTCACCTTGCAACAGCCGCAAAAGTTTTTGGTGTAAATGAAGCAGACGTAACAAAAGAAATGCGTTACAAAGCAAAGAGCGTAAACTTCGGAATTATTTACGGCCAGGGACCTTTTGGCCTTGCAGAAAACATTGGCGTTTCAAGAACAGAAGCAAAAGAACTGATCGATAATTATTTCGCTACTTATCCCGGTCTGAAAAAATACATGGATGAAACGGTGAACACTGCGCGCGAAACCGGCTACGTAAAAACATTATTAGGAAGAAGAAGATACCTGCGCGACATCAACTCGAAAAGCAGTGCAGAAAGATCTTACGCAGAACGCAACGCAGTTAACGCGCCCATACAAGGCACTGCGGCCGACATGATAAAAGTTGCAATGATCAGCATAGACCACGAAATGCGTAAACGCAACATGAAATCTAAAATGCTTTTACAGGTGCATGACGAATTGGTTTTCGACGCACACACATCAGAAATTGATGAGCTGAAAATTCTCGTAGAAAAAAACATGCAGGACGCTTTACCTTTAAGTGTTCCGATAGAAGTTGGAATCGGCACAGGAAAAAATTGGCTGGAAGCGCATTAAAAATTGAACATAGATTGTATTGATTTAACAGATGAAAAATTAGTCAGCGAAAATCAGTTTGATCTGTGTCATCAGTGTTCCAGAAAATTGAAACCACTTCGTTTTATTCATACCTGTAAAAAGTGATGTTTACTTTTCCATGAAAAAAAGAATTTTTAAGTGTCATTGCTTTTAAGGCCTTTACTTTTGTGTATCCGTTGGGCAATAAAACACTATCAGAAGT
>JACMLS010000820.1 GCA_014379485.1 Bacteroidia bacterium
AAATGAAGGCTATATTAATAAAAATTTGAAAAGAATAAATCCTTGAAGGAAAACGAACTATCTTTGAATTTCACACCACTCATAAAAAAGAATGAAAACTTTCAGGCTTGTTGCGACCATAATAGCAAACGCTTGCTGTGTTTTATTTTATAAGGCCCAAACAACAAATGCAATTCCGGTAAAAAACACCGGCCCGCTCTACGCTGTTTTTGTAAAACTAGACTCGCTTAAACAAAAATTAGCAGTAGAAAAAGCAGACAGCAGCCGCGTAAACATGCTCAACCAGATGTCAAAATTCTGCTGGAGAAAAGGCCTCAATGATTCTGCTTTAAGGTTTGCACAACAGGCAAAAAGTCTCGCAGAAAAAATTCACTTTGAAAAAGGCGTGGCCAACTCGTATTATAATGAAGGGCTCGCTTACCAGAATATAGGGAATTATGCAGAAGCACTCCGCTCATATTTTGCTTCCTTAAAAATCCGCGAAAGAACCACAGATTTAACCGGTGTTGCTGCATGTTACAATACCATAGGAATTATTTACTGGTACGAAAAAAATTACGAGCCCGCTTTAGAAAGCCTGGCCTTGTCGCTGAAAATAAAGCAGCAGATTGGTGACCACGCAGGCATTGCAAACGTGTATAATAATATTGGAAATGTATACCACGACAAAGGAAATTACATCGAAGCCCTGGTCAATTACATGGCTTCGCTCGAAATTAAAAAAGAAGGAAAAGATAAATTCAGCATTGCCAACTCGTACAGCAATATAGGCAGTTGTTATGCAAAGCAGATGAATGTAGCTATGGCGCTCAAATACCATTTTATGGCATTTGAATTGAGGAAAGGGTTGAGCGATGCAGATGGTATTGCTGTGGCGGCAATTAATATTGGCGACATTTATGTTTACCAGAAAAAAATTGCGGAGGCAACAAAGTTTTTAAACCAGGGCCTTGAACTGGCATTGGAAACCAAAAATAAAAACACCATTCATTCTGCGTACTCGGGCTTCCTGTCGCTTGATAGCCTTAAGAAAGATTTCAGGCAAGCTTATTTTCATTACAAATTATTTGTAGCCTATGGCGATAGTCTGGTAAATGAAGAGAACACAAAAAAATCAGTGCAACAGCAAATGCAATACGAGTTTGGCAAGAAAACAGCAGCTGACTCTATCAGAAATTCGGTTACCCGCAAATTAGAAGAAGTAAAACACCAGCACGAAATTTCGAAACAAAAAACATTTACCTACTCAGGCATTATTGGTTTTTTAATTATGATCATAGTTGCCGGAGTTTCTTTTTTGGCATTCAGAAACAAGAAAAAGGCAAACATTGAAATTCAACATCAGAAACATTTGGTGGAAGAAAAACAAAAGGAGATATTGGACAGCATTTATTATGCAAGAAGAATTCAGCGCGCCCTTATAACGAGCCAAAAATATATTGAAAGGAATCTTAATAAATTAAAAAGATGAGAAAAAGTTTCCTGTTCATATTACTTTTTTTGTTTTGCAGTAGTTTAAGTTCGCAGAAGGAAAACACCGGCAACCCAAAAATTGATTCGCTTTTAAACCTGCTGAGAGCTGACAAGCCGGGCAAGAGCAAGGTTGATCTCCTTGTAAAAACCTGTACCGAATTTATTATAGCAGGCTATTATGAAAAAGCGCTGCACTACGGAAAAGAGGCAATGAACCTGGCCGGTGAACTTAATTATAAAAAAGGGCTCGCAGACGCTTATGATGATATTGGTATTGCGTATGATTATAAAGGTGATTACAACAAAGCCTCAGAATTTTATTTCAAAGCGCTTGGGGTGCGCGAAGAAAGCGGTATAAAAGAAGGCCTTGCAGGTTCATACACCAACATTGGAAACACATATTATAGCAAAAGGAACTATGCGGAGGCGCTGGAATTTCATTTTAAGGCGCTTAAAATTCATGAAGCAACAGCAGATAAAAGCGGCATGTCAGGCGCTTTTACCAATATAGGAAATGTTTATTTCAGCAAAAACGACCATGACAAATCATTGGAATTTTATCTGAAATCGCTTAAAATAGATACGGAGACCGGAGACCAGTTTGGAATGTCTGTTTCCTACAACAACAGCGCGGGCATCTATTTTTTAAAGGGCAGGTACAATGAGGCACTGCAGTTTTATTCGGAAGCGCTTAAAATTCGCGAAGAGATGGGAGATAGAAACGGAGTGGCAGCTTCACATATAAATATTGGCTCAGTATATTTCAGGCAGAAGAAGTTTTCTGAAGCGAGGACTTATTTAAACAAAGGGTTTGAATTTTCAAGGAGTATTGGAGCAAAAGAGTGGGTTCAGAATGCCTGCCAGGTTTTAGCCTCGCTCGATTCTGCAACAGGTAATTTGAGTGGCGCGTACGAATACCACAAGTTATATTCTTTATATAAAGACAGCCTTTATAACGAAGAAAGCCACAGGCAAATTACAGAAATGCAAACGCGTTACGATTCTGAAAAAAAAGAACAACAGATTGAACTTTTAGGAAAAGAGAAAGAAAAAGACCGGGTTGTTGCCGAAGAAAAAAACCGCAGACAGCAAATTATTATCTGGTCGGTTGCCGGCGGGCTGATTTTAGTTTTGGTATTTGCCGGGTTTGTTGTTTTTTCTCTGAGAAAAACACGCAAGCAAAAAAAACTGATTGAAAAGCAAAAACAAATAGTAGAGAAACAAAAACACTTTGTTGAGGAAAAACAAAAAGAAATTTTAGATAGCATTTATTACGCGAGAAGAATTCAGAGGGCTTTGATCACCAATGAAAAATATATTGAAAAGAATTTATTCAGATTAAAAAAACACACACAACCATAAGGCAAACAGCAACAGCATTTTTTCAAATATCATCTTTCCTTGAAAAATTCGTATAAGTTTTCACCATCCTGAAACCCGTATAGCAATTCCGTTCGCTTTTGTCGTACAATTTTCTTTCTTCCACACTTTTTTTTGTTTTCCATGAACCACCTTTCACCACTTTTTTAGGCGGAGCTTCATCTCCGTCCCTGTAATCTGTATAATAGCTATAATCGCTCCAGGAAACCGTCCATTCCGAAACATTGCCGTCTAAATTCTTCAGTTTAAAATTATTTTTTTCACCCTCTTTAGCGGAATGAATGCTGTTGCTTTTTGTTGAGTCCGCTTTGGTTTGAGAAGCGGCATAGGCCCATTCTGCTTCTGTGGGCAGGCGATAATCATTTTCAATCATTTCCCCTTTTTTTATCCGTTCATCGTTTTCCATTTTCGATTTCCAAATGCAATACCAATATGCATTTTCATATGAAACGCCAACCACAGGATAATTGTCAAAGACCTTATCACTAAAATAGCGGTTGTATTTTTCCTGCATTTTTTTATTATCAGCAAAAAGACCTTCCCATACATTTGTGTCAATTATATCTTTCAACAGGTCGGCATTTATTTTAAAGATTTTATATTGGTTTATTTCAGTCCTTCTGTTTTTAACCAATGAATCTCTTTTTACGGAATCTATTGACTTTAGGAGGGGCTTAAAGCGGTGCTTCGCTAATTTCCGCAGGTCAAAATAATAAAGGCTATCAGCCGGATGTGTTTTAAGATAGTTCACAAATACGCGGTACTCTTTATTACTTACTTCAGCAGTCATAAAAAATGATTGTACTGAAACAGTTTTTTGAGAAGTGTCTTTTCCATCAATTACCTTCATTTTAAACGAACCCATTGGTAAGTAAGCGCAATTTTTTGGAGCTTTTGGGGAACCTTGTGCTGGCAGAAAACCTTTTGCGAATAGTAGAAAAATGATAATTGAGAAAAGTAGTTTTTTCATAGCGATTGGCTGTAATTTATAATACAGCGAATTGAAAAAGTCACAAAAAAAGTAAGGAATACTGCTCTCAGACTTTTTTAGCAGGGTACACGGTTAAGGTTTTCACCATTCTGAATCCTGTGTAACAGTTTCTCGCGTTTTTATCGCACAACTTTCTTTCACCTATACCTTGCCCCGTTTTCCAGGAGCCGCCTTTTACAATTTTGTTGGGCGAGTTATTGCTTTCCGTGTCTGGATTTAAGTCGTGAGAGAATTGATACTCTCCGTTTGATGTTGTCCATTCGCAAACATTATCGCTGAGGTTTTTTATTTTGAGCGCATTTTTTTCTCCTTCTTTTGCAGAATGAATGGTGTTGTTTTCTGCAGATTTGGTTTTTCCCTGTGAAGCAGCGTACATCCATTCCACTTCTGAAGGTAAGCGGAAATCATTCTCTATTGGTTTTCCCTGGCTGATGCGTTGTTCGTAGTCTGTTTTTGATTTCCAGACGCAAAACCATCGTGCATTCTCATAATTAACGCCAACAACAGGGTAATCATTAAATTCCTTGTCGCTAAAATAGTGATCATATTTCTGCTGCAACTTTTTATCATTTGCAAAAACTCCCTGCCATACATTCGTATCAATAATGTCTTTCAGCAATTCCGTATTCGTTTTAAAAAGCACAAAAGGTTTTGCGGCTTCCATCCATTTATCAGAAACAGTTCTTTTAAAGGTCGAGTCCTTTGATTTTTTGTCTCTCCAGTAGCGACTGGCCTCTTTAAGCCTGCTTAGATCAAAACAAAACAATGTATCGGCCGGGTTCGCTTTCAGGTAAGTAATAAACTCCCGGTACTCTTTATTGTTTACTTCATTTGTCAGGTAAAAGGAATTGACAGAGACCTGTTTGCGAACAGTGTCTTGCCCGTTTATGTAGTCCATATAGAAAGTACCCATTGGTACAAGACGTGAGTCTTTGGGCGCCTTGGCAATGGTCTGCGCAACCAAAAAACTACAGCCCAAAATAAGTGCTGTTAAGACTGAGAAAAGTTTCTGTTTCATTGACATAGTTGTAAAAGGATAATGCGGCGTCTTAAAAAAGATACTATGAAGATATGTTTTTCATGGATAATCAGAGTAAAATATAATGCGATATTAAAAAAAGACACATTAAAAACAGTTTTTGCTTTTGTCTTATTCACCAAAAAAACTAATGCCCGAAAGGTTGGAAGAATGCGAAGGAGCCCCCTATTCTTCCAACCTTCCTCCCGATAGCTATCGGGATTCCACCCATCTGTACATTATCTTTTACAAAAATTTACTAATTTAGCCTCATGGTAAAAAAATTACTACTTCCGGCCGCTTTTATTTTTGCAGGCGCAGTTTCTTCGCTTACGGCGCAAGACGATCTTTTGGCTTTGGTACAAGACAGCACTATGCCAGATCCCGGTAAATCTCCGGTTTACGCAACGTTTAAAACCACCAAAATAATCAATGCCCAAAGCATTGAAACGGTTAAAAAAAGAACCATGGATTTCAGGATCACTCACCGCTTTGGCAACATTGGCGGCGAGTCTGGCGGTGGTGCACATACCATGTGGGGTTTTGATAACTCAGACGATATTCGTTATTCGTTTGATTTTGGACTTACCAATAAACTGCAGGTAGGCTGGGGCAGAAGCAAACAAAACGAACTTTTAGATGCCCATGTTAAATGGAGATTTTTAGAGCAAACCGTTAATAATAAAATTCCGGTTTCTATTTGTGTGTATGGCGATATTGGTTTTACCCCGCAAAAAGAAAGTAATATTTATCCATCAGGCGTTATTATTCCCAACAAGGGAGATATTTCTCACCGCATTACTTATTTTTCTCAGGTAATTATTGCACGTAAGTTCAACGATTGGATCTCTATACAATTAATGCCGGCGTATCACCACCGTAATTTTATTGTAGAAGCAACCAACAGCAACAACGGAGCAAAAGAAACAAACGACCTGCTTGTGCTGGGCATTGGCGGAAGAATAAAAATTACAAAACGTATGGCCATTATTTTTGATTATTATTATATAAACAGCAAATTCCGCCAAAACAACACTACCAATCCCTACGAAAATCCATTGGGTTTGGGTCTTGAAATTGAAACCGGAGGACACGTTTTTCATTTAACCTTTACCAACGCAGCCGGCATCCTTGAGAACAATTTTATTCCGAACACAAGAGACCGTTGGGCAAAAGGCGGAATAAAATTCGGCTTTAATATTTCGAGGGTGTTTAATTTGTAATTTTGTTTCCCGGTTCACGTTTGTGAGAAAAAACAATTAATGCCTCCGGGAATAACTCCAATTAAAAAAGACAGTTTAGAAAAAGCCGCTAAAGATTCGGCCGCACTTGCTGTTGCTTCACAAAAAAAATACGAACATATTTTTACGGGTCATTTACTCAGGCCTAAAAATTCTGAAGCCATTCCTTATCAGGACCCTACGCCTGTGTGGCCCGCCTTTGTTTTTTTGTTACCGGTAGCCCTGCTCGTTTATTTAAGAGTTAAGTATTACAAAAAGATCCTTCCGGTTTTCAGGTCGTTTTTTACATTACAGGCGGCAAGGCAGCTTGAACGTGAGGATTACCGGCTTACGCGGGGCTTAAGTGTTATTCTGAGTTTTGTTTTTTTAGTGAGTTTTTCTTTCTTTTTATTTCAATACAACAACCACTTTCCGGTTGTAAAAATGAAATGGGAACCCATTATTCAGTTCCACATTATTTTTGCAGGGCTCCTGCTCATGTATCTCGTAAAATTTACCGCTAACCGTGTTTTTGGGTTTATTATGGATGCTCCCAACGAAGTGTATGAATACAACTTTAATGTTTTTTTATGCAACCAGGGCATTGGCTTTTTTCTTTTACCTATTGCTATTTGCCTGCAGTACCTAAGGTTTAATGTTGTGCCAATGCTTATAGCCGGTTTTGTAATTGTTTTGGGCTTTTACCTTATAAGGCTTGGCAAAGGAATTGTAATTGGCCTTGGGAGCCGTACCCTTTCTGCATTTCATTTATTTTTATATCTTTGCGCCTTAGAAATTTTGCCATTAATCGTGCTCTTTACCTTTTTAGTAAGGTTGAATAAGTAGTTTAACGGAAGAGGCAAAAAAAATTAACGGGAAATCTGAACAAAGGATGGCCGTAAAAAGCAAAAAAGGAGCTAAGAAATCAAAGCCTTCTCAAAAGAAGGCACCGGTTAAGGCGTTAAAACAATCTTCTAAAAGCAAAAAGAAGAAACCCGTTTCTCCCCCCAAAAATAAAGTTTCAGAAAAAAAAACAACCGCAAAACCGCTTGCTAAAAAAGTTGCAGCAGTTAAAGCGCCAAAAAAAATTGTTGAGAAAAAAGAAACACCCCCTCCTGTAGTTGTAAAAAAACAGGCAAGCCCTTCTCCTAAAAAAGAGGTAAAAGTTGCGCCACCTGTTATTGAGCAAAAACCAATAATTGTTTCTAACCATCCCAAATTAAGAGTCAAAACCGTACTGGTGTCGCAACCAAGACCTGAGAGCGAAAAATCTCCTTACCTGGAACTTGCACGCAAATACAACCTGAAAATGGATTTCAGACAATTCATTTCTATTGAAGGTGTGCCCGCTAAAGATTTTCGTATGCAACGCGTTGGCATTTTAGAACACAATGCGGTTATTTTAACCAGTCGTATTGCCATAGATCATTATTTTAGAATGGCCAACGAAATGCGCGTTACCATTCCTGAAACAATGAAATATTTTTGCCTGTCAGAATCTATTGCCTATTATTTGCAGAAATATGTTCAGTATAGAAAAAGAAAAATATTTTTTGGCCACCAGACCATTGCAGATTTGGTTGACGTGCTTAAAAAACATAAAGAAGAAAAATTTTTATTACCCGTTTCAGACGTTCACCGCGAGCAGATTGTTGAGTTTTTAGATGAGATGAATGTTAAATACACCAAAGCCACATTCTACAAAACCGTAAGCGCAGACCTGAGTGATATGAACGGAGTGCTCGATTACGACATTGTGGTTTTCTTTACCTCTGCCGGAATTAAATCTTTAAAAAAGAATTTCCCGAACCTTGTACAAGGCAACGTTCGTATAGGTGCTTTTGGATACAATACAGCCCAAACCGTTCAGGAACTTGGGTACCGCTTAGATATTCACTCACCAACACCACAGGCCCCCAGCATGACCATGGCGCTTGAGCACTACCTGCGCGAATCAAACAAACGCTAACCAAAAAAGTTTACGGTTTTCAGTTAGTTTAGCTTTTCAACCAATCAACTGTAAACCGAAAACCTGCAATCAAATTTTCTTACGAACTCAATCCCTGAATTTTTAATACTTTCGCTTAAACTGAGAGCCAAAAAATGTTTCGCTTTACCAAACAAGAACGTCTTTGCAGCCGTAAGGCAATAGAAATTCTTTATACCAAAGGAAAAGCAAAAAATATTTTTCCGTTCAGAGTTATCGTTATAAAAAGCGATCCCGAAAAACACCTTAACAAAGAAAAATATCCGGCAAGATTTATGATCTCTGTTCCTAAAAAGAGAATAAAACTGGCTGTAAAACGCAACCGCGTAAAACGTTTGGTCCGCGAAGCCTGGAGACTGAACAAACATAAACTTTACGCAGAACTGCTAAAGAAAAACGCTCATTGCGATGTAATGTTAGTGTACATTACCTCAGATCTGCCAGAGTTGAAAGGTGTAGAAAACAAAATGCCCGCAGTTTTCAACTTTATAGTGGGGGAAATTACAAGAGATTAACAAATCTCAATAAAATAAATTTGTAATTTTATAGGACTGGCCATATTGGCTGGCCCGGAAAACACCAATCAATACATAGTAGTAATTTATGAAACAATTTATTCTTGCAACGCTGATTTTAATTGGACTAATAAGTTGCAGTAATAACCCAACAACTAAAGTTGAAAGAGAAGGTGAGCCCGCAATTTATAATGTTGAAGATAAAGATGCAGAAATGAATGAGGCAATAAAAACTGCGAACAAAACAATTGATGAATTCAGAAAAGCCTTAGAAAGCAACAATCCTGATTTTGATTATTTTTCAATAAAAATGCGCTTCAATGCTCCGCCCGGTGGAGAACATATCTGGTTAACTGACATTACATTTAAAAACAATAAATTTTACGGTGTGGTAAATAACGAGCCTGAAATAACAACAGAAGTAAAGCTGGGCGACTCGCTTGAGATTGTGAATGACAGGATCAGTGATTGGATGTATCAGGACAATGACACTTTACGCGGAGGCTATACAATACGGGCAATAAGAAACAAGTTGAGTGATGCAGAAAAAAAACAGTTCGACGTGGAGAACGGGTTATTAATTAAAGATTGAAAAAACAAAAAATAAACAACATGAAAAAATTTCTTTCAGGTACAAAACGCGTTTTAAAAAAACCTTTTGTTGCGGTTAGTCTTACCCTTTTAATTATAGGAGGTTTTGCTTTTAAACCCGTTGAAGATTATTTTGAGATCTCTAAGAACATAGACATTTTTGTTACCCTTTTCAGAGAAGTGAATGTGTATTATGTTGACGAAGCAAAACCCGGAGAACTGATGAAAACCGGTATTGATGCCATGCTCGAAAGCCTTGACCCGTACACCAATTACATTAGCGAAAGTGACATTGAAGACTATCGTTTTATGACCACCGGCGAGTATGGCGGAATTGGCGCCGTGGTAAGGCAGGTAGAAGGACAGGTAGTTATCTCCGAACCTTACGAAGGTTTCTCAGCACAAAAAGCCGGAATGAAAGCCGGAGATATTATTACTGAAATAGACGGAAAAAGCATTAAAACAAAAGCGAGCGATGAAATAAGCCATTTACTGAAAGGGCAGGCAGGAACTCCGATTAAATTAACCATTACAAGATTAGGAGAACCTGCGCCACTTGTATTTGAAATGAAACGCGAAGAAATAAAAGTAAAAAATGTTCCTTATTTCGGAATGCTGAATAATGAAGTGGGCTACATTAAACTTACCGGCTTTACAGAAAATGCTGCGCAGGAAGTTAAAGATGCGCTGATAAAATTAAAAAACGAAAAAGGCGCAAAATCAATTGTACTTGACCTGCGCGAAAACCCGGGCGGACTTTTGCGCGAGGCTGTTGAGATAGTAAATTTATTTGTGGATAAAGGACAGGATATTGTTTTTACCAAGGGAAAAGTAAAAGACTGGGATAAAACTTATAAATCTTTAAGCAACCCTGTTGATGTAAACATTCCGCTTACCGTTTTGGTAAACAAAGGTTCTGCTTCTGCTTCAGAAATTGTTTCGGGTTCTTTACAGGATTTAGACCGCGCAGTAATTGTTGGTCAGCGCACTTACGGAAAAGGATTGGTGCAGCAAACGCGCCCACTTACTTATGGCGCGCAATTAAAAGTTACTGTTGCAAAATATTATGTGCCCAGTGGCCGTTGTATACAGGCGCTTGATTACTCGCACAGAACAGACGACGGAAGTGTAGAAAAAGTTCCTGATTCGCTTATTACTGCTTTTAAAACAAAAAACGGAAGAGTTGTTTATGACGGAGCCGGAATTAATCCTGATCTGATCACCGAAACAGCAACGCAGGGAGTTTTATTGAGTACACTGTTGAACCGTAATTTTATTTTTGAATATGCAACGCTTTACGCAAGCAAAAATAAAACAATTGCAGCGGCAAAAGACTTTAAACTGAGCGATGTTGAATACGATGCTTTTGTAAAATTCATGAAAGAAAAGAATTACGAATACTCTACCCGCTCAGAAAAAGAATTGTTTGCGTTTAAAGAAAGTGCAGAAACAGAAAAGTATTACGAAGACGTAAAAGCAGAATACCAGGCACTGAAAGAAAAAATGACTCTCAGAAAGAACGACGACCTGATTAAACGTAAAGCAGAAATAAAACCCTGGCTCGAAGAAGAAATTGCAAGCCGCTATTATTACCAGGGCGGCCGCTTAGAAGCCAACGTTAAGTACGATAAAGAGATCTCAGAAGCTTTAAAAGTGGCCTCAGACGCAGTAAAAATGAAAAGCGTACTAACTACTATAGAAAAAGCAAAAAAGCCTTTTAATCCGGCCAAAAGATTTTAAGGAACATGTCAGGCAATTTTTTAATTTTTACCTGTCAATGATCACTGCTTAAAGCAGGCTAATGAAAAAAATTATTTTTATATCTTCTCTTTTGTTTTTGATCTGGTCTTTTTCAAAAAGCTTTTCCAATAAAGGCATTCATAAATATTGTTTTAAAGACCGGGTAAAAGAAGACACAGCTGAGCGTTATGAGCAGTATTTTTTAGAGGTGAACCTTACAAAAAAAACATTCCGCTACGAAATTCTTGCTGAAAGGGTATCGAGAGAAAATAAATGGATCTCGCTTTCAGTTTACTCTGGTAAAGCAAAAGAAAGTGGCGAGAACAAACTAACATTTACAACTTCATTATTTACCCAGCGTAAAAAATTTGAGGGCCATGTGTTTGACGAACAAAAATCTGAAGCGCAGGAAAAACTTTTAATGGATACGAAAGAGAACTCACTTTACAATCAAAAAAACAAACAAAAAGTGTTCATGTATTCCTGTCCGCATTTTTCTTCTGATAGTTTAGGCTCTATGTTTGAGCATTGGAAAAATTAAGTTTCCGGCACTTGTTTTTGTTTCTTAAACCTTTTTACAGTAAAATTTATTCCAAAAGTAATTTTGTGTTTACCAAAATTTCCAAAGTGTGTTTTCCCTATATTGAAATCATATCCGTATACTATATATACGAAATGGCAATAGGTGGCACCTGCCTCAGGAGAGATTCTGAGGTCTGTGTTTTTAAGATCAGACAAACCTGAACAGGAAACCCGCATTAAAAGAGAACTGTAATTTCCCTGAAAAGTAAACCTGGGGGCAGTATAAAATATATTCTTTTTATATCCTAAGTCAACTCCAACCTTTGCAATAAGACTGTTTTTCACAACACTTAAACAAGATTCTTCCTTTTCAAGGTCGTATTGATATCCAACAGAAAGATTCACAAAATTAATTTCCTGGTTCTGAAAAATAAATTCCGGCGAGAGTACAAATGAAGACCGCTCTTTAAAAGACTGCGAATGGCTTTTACTTAATCCCTCGAAAATTTCGTTAAACGTTCCGCCAAAGAGCTGTGCCTTTGTGTTTGTGTGAGCACAGAAAAATACACAAATCATAATTATTTTTAACTTTTTCTCTTTTGCTTTCATTTCTCTTGTATTTATATTTCAAAATTACAGAGAGAACAAGTTCGGAAAATGCAACAGCAAAACTCATTTTAATGAATAACAAAAAAATTACAAAGTGATTTTGCAGAAAACGCAAATAGAAAATACTCCTGCGGGGTTTATATATTTCAAATGGATGATGTAGTCACGACTTCTTAATGAAGATTAGTATATTTGATGCAGGAATCTAAAAAATTAGTTGTGAGGTTAAACGCGCTGTTATTTCTTGTCGGTTTGTTTTGCATAAATATGCAGGGGCAATTACTGCCTTATAATTTAAAAGGCAAAGTAAAACAACTTACCGGCACAGAGTATATTGTAGAGCAGATAAAAGACAACGAAGTAAAACATGGAAAACAATCTGACTTGCAGTATATATATTTTTTAGGCCCTTTTAACAAGCTAATTAAGATAGTGAGAAAAGAATTAGACGGCACATTTTATAGTGAGACCAGATATACTTACAACTCCTACG
Source organism: Bacteroidia bacterium (assembly GCA_014379485.1). Lineage (GTDB taxonomy): Bacteria > Bacteroidota > Bacteroidia > B-17B0 > Aurantibacillaceae > AM-1111. The sequence continues at coordinate 12,540 of JACMLS010000820.1, forward strand.
GACTTTTAGTGCAGGAAAAAACAAAAAACAAGTACAATGAAACCAGTTCAATGCAATTTTTTTATAATGACAAGAAACAATTGGCAGAAGAAAAACGATTTAGAAATGAAGAGTCTGAGGCGTGTTATAAATATATATACGCAAACAACAGAAAAATCAAGACTGATAATTATAACCACGAAAACAAACTGATCAGCTCTCATGAATATGAATACGATGCAAAAGGAAACCATGTAAAAACGAGATGGCTTTCCACCATGGGGGGAGAAGAAACAGAGCTATTTTGTTATGATTCTTTGAACAGGAGAACATCTTACGATTTGTTTGGATCTTCTAAGTATACATGTTCTTATACCGATACAAGCTCTTTAATAAGCACAGAATCGTTTTTTAAGAATGGAACCCTTGAGTGGACTAAAACATACTTATACGATTCTCACAGAAGGCAAAAAAGAATTGAATTTACTGATCATATCAAAAAACTTACCCGTCTATCGGAGTACAAATGTAAATATGATTCTGCGGGCAATCTTACAGAGGAAGTATATATTGAAAACGGAGAAGCAAAGTATGTAAGGGTTTATAAAATACGGTACAAATAATTTTACGGAAAAAGTAAATAGAAAATCAGCTTTTCTTGCCAGGCTTACGAAACTCTTTTTCGTAAATAGCATCAATCACTTTCTTAAGAGAATCGCTCATAGAATTAAAACCGTGTATGTTGGCAATGTTTTTTGGCTTACTTAACTGCTGCTTTAACCAAACATCGTTTTTCAGTTTGCCTTTGTTGGCGTTGGCATTGTAATTATCGTAAGCGCGGTTGTTTAATTCTGTTTTTTTCTGATAATATTTTTTATCAAATTCAGTATCCGGATTTTTTCCCGCCTTTATCCATGCTACTTCGTTTTTCTTAATAGAATCAAACCACATTTCTGCAGACTGAACTTCTAATTTTAAAGCGGTTTCCAGTTCGCTCATTTTATATAATGGAACTTCAATGATGTGACCGGTAATACTATCTAATTTTTCTTTAGGTGTTTTCCCGTCTTTCTTTTCATAATATTCTGCTTCTTCTCCCGCAAAATTATATTCTCTCGCTAATTTTGCTTTTTCATTATACGCTTTGGCAGTTTCTCCGTCTGTTTCAAAACTTGCTTTCAGGTAAGCGCGTGCTGCCAGGTGTCCTGCTCCTTTTGTACTGTTAGTGTGCAGCAACAAATCTGCCAGCGCTTCCAGCAAAACAGGAGAACGGTAATTAGCAAAAGTCATCATACCCGCAACGCCTTTTATTGCATCAGCAAGCTCTTTAAAATGCGCTTCAGATTTATAATCTTTATTTTTAAAAACATTTTTGTGCAGGTAAAAATAAAATCCGGTGTTAGATCCTTTTGAAAGAGGAAGCGTTAGTTTTCCTGCAACTGTTTTTTCTAAAATATATTTTCCAAGGTAAAGCTGATACTTTTCTCTTCCGAAATGCGCATTCGGATTTATTTTTAAAGCTTGCTGAACATGCTCAACCCCTTTTTGCATATTGTTGTTGTGCATATAAAAAAGGCCCAGATTGGCGTGCGTTTCATAAACGTTTGGTTTTATGCCGTCTTTCTTTAGCATTACCTCAATCGCTTTTTCTGGCTGACCGGTTTTATCATAAGCCATTGCCAGATCATCATAATAATTTAAACTGTCGGGAAATTTTTTTAAAAGGTCTGTTCTGTTCATTATTCTCCAGTAATACATTTCCTGCGAGTGACGAAAGAATTTTCCCGTCATCAGTTCATGGATCTGAGGAAACTGCTGCTTCTCCATTTTAATGGTATCCCAGTCCCAGCCGCAGGCAAGGAGAATTGGAAGAGAGAAAAGGAAAACTATTTTTAGCGCTTTTGATTTTTGAGGAGTCATGAATCAAATTTACGAAATAAAAGCTTTCTCGCGGGGCCGGAGGCCGTATGATCCCGATTTTGCAATCGGGACGCGAGACGCTCGAAGTGCAATTCTGTTCTCGCGGGACGCTTGAAGTGCAGGTGTGTTTTGTAAAAGTAAATTATCTTTGCAATATGAATATTCTTTCTACAGAACGCCTTTCCCTTCGCGAATTTGAGGTTTCTGACGCAGAAGTTTTTTTTAATCTCAACAATGATCTCGAAGTAATAAAATATACCGGCGATTTTCCGTTTAAAGATCTTGCGGAGGCAAAACGTTTTTTAGAAACCTATGAGTACAAAAAATTCGGATATGGAAGATGGGCAGTGATATTGAAAGAGAGCAATGAATTAATTGGCTGGTGCGGATTAAGGCGAGATGAGTTGATGGCCCACACAGATCTTGGGTTTCGTTTTTTTAGAAAACATTGGGGTAAAGGGTATGCAACAGAGGCCGGCAAAGCTTGTATTGAATACGGGTTTGATAAATATAAATTAGACAGGATTGTAGGGAAAGCAATGCTGCTAAACACGCAATCAATTAAAGTGCTTGAAAAATGCGGAATGCGTTTTGTTGAAGAGAGAGAGTTTGAGTGCCATGCAGGTGCTTTGTATGAGATTCTTCCAAAAACTTAAAAAACAATAAGTTTCTCGCTTTTCAAAAAAGTTTTCTTTTCAAAAAGTGTTTTGAAGATCTTTTCTGATTCGGCAGAACTGTTTACAGAAACTATTACGTATGGATTTTTTGCTTCTGATAAAAAGTAATAAGCAAAAGATCTTTTTTCTTTTGGAATTTTTATTCCGCCAATTTTTTTGTTAAGCGCAGTTATTGTCTCTGCATTATCATGGGTGATAAAGTAAATTCTTGTATAAACAGATTTTTCAACTTTCGAAATTGTTTCTTCGTCAATGGGAAAAGAAGAGTTGCAATTGCGGCCCTGGAAAAATTTATACATTCCGCCAAATACAGGGTTGGGATCTTCTGCATCGCAAGCCATATTAAAAAAAGTAAACAGGTTGTCTGTTTCCTGCAAAGCATCGGGAAATGTTTTTTGAAATTGAGTAATGCACTGCTCAATAAAAACAGCATCCATTTTTTTTGATGAAGCCAGGTATGTTTTTGCAAAAGGATAAACCGCTTTCGCGAATTTGTTTATGTAGGCGTTGTTATACCATTCTGCCGAATCAATTTTTCCCGTAAGGTTTTCATTTGCCCAGCCGTTTCCGCAAACGGTAGCCATACACTCATTAAACCAATGGTAAGCGTAATTTCTGTAAGGAGAAGGATTGTTTAAAAACAACGAATCAATTTTGGTCTGCAGTTCTACCGGTTGTTCAGAAAACAGTACATGACTCATTTCATGATACACAACGCCTAAAAATCCGGGAATGTCTTTTTCTTCGGTAAGCAGATCGGCAACAAGAATATTTCCGTAAGGTTGTGCGCTTGTGGCACCGCTTTTTCCGGAAACTGGATATAAGAATACTTTAAAGGGAACAGCCCTGTCCCATTTAGCTCCGTAAAACGCTGCAATGTTTCCGAACAAATAATTCAATTGATTTCCGCCGGCAAAAGCTGCCTGCAATTCATTTTTACGTACTTGCGTTACTGTGCGCCCTTTCAGTTCATTTACTTTGAGCAGAAATTTTTCTTCGCAGGGTTTCCAGATCAGTTCCTGGTAAACGGGCTCAAAATAGTTTAGCGTTTCAATTAAAACACTTTGTTCTTGCTGAGGTAAAATTCCGTTAATGCGTTTTTCAAAATCTTTAAGATCGTTACTTTCAGATGCGGCAATGATCAGCAAATCATAAACACCTCTGCCGGCCATTCGGGTTTCCGGAAAACCTTCGTAAGCAATCCGCGCTTCTAAATTCAGTTTTTCGAGCGCTGTTATTCTTTTTTTGCTTGCCTCGTTGTTGTATTTGCTGTCCAGGTAAGTTTTTTCATTTATAAAAGCTCCGTTCGGTCTTCTGAGCGTTTTAACAAAGCGCAGCAGAGAAAGCTGCTTGTTATAAGTAAACTCAAGTTGCAGGTTTTGAGATGAGCAGTAAAAACCAATCAGCCAGCAAAAAAGAAGGGCGAATCTTTTCATATCACAAAGAAAATGAATCTTTCCGTTTAAACATATAAAGAGAAAATAATAATTGTTAAGTACCTGCCATTAAAAAGTAAATCCTATAACAAAAGCAATTTTATTGTACGTAATAACGCCCGAAGGCTCCGGCTTACCCAAAAGATAAGATACATTATCTGGTCTTCTGAAATTTACAGGTTGCTGACGTGCTTCAGATTTTCCGAATGAGTAAGTAAATCCACTCGTAACAGTTGTTTTGTTTTTAGAATAAGTAAGCCCAAGCGAGTAATGCCAGATGTCGAAACCGCTTTCAGAAAAAACATTATCGTTTATAGAATTAAAATTATAATTACGGCAAGTAAAATCTGTTCTGAAACCTGCCAGCAAAGAAATAACCGGAGACAAATAGATCTCTGTACCCGCACTTGCGTTTAAAACCGCGTTGGCACCCTTTCGTACACTAAAAAGAGTGTCGGATTTGTGCATTATTCCCATTGGTCCCGGAATAAGTGATGTGCCCGGCTGCGGCTGGTACAATGCATACCAGGGCACTTTGCCAAAATATTCTGCAGCAATGTGAATTTTTATTTTTTCTGATTTAAAACTCAGTCCTGTTGAAACAGACCAGGGAGATTTATACTGAGGTTTTATGTTCTCGCCTTTATTGTATTGATTAAAACCTATAAAGTTTTTATCAGGAAGATTGGCGATATAAAAATAGTTATCGGCCGTGCCTGAACCGGTGATGTGAATAGAAGGAAAGGTAAAAGCACAACCGGCAGCAAATTTATTTCCGTTATATGAAATTCCGGCTTTTACAATATCGCGTACGGTATAATACGTAAGCCCCCGCGTAAAATCAAGTTTCATAATGTAGAATTGTCCGGAAGTATTGGGCACAGCGGTTGCATTAACGCCCTGCGAGTTTTTCTGAAAACGATAAGCCACAAAATTTGTAATACCAATGCCTATATTTTTGCTAAGGCGATAACTGATAGCTGCGCCGCCCCACTGCTCCTGCACTTTGTTGCGCGTTTCAAATTCACCGGTAAACCTGAACAATTCGGTTGAATCTTTTCCGAAAAGCGGAACATCATCTATTTTGTGTACCGCCTGCAGTTGCGCGTTCACTATATAACGCGACAACAAAATAAATTCAAATTCTATTTTTTTTGAAAGTTTTTTATTTCCACCAACTAATTGTGGAGCCACATCGTAGTTTTGACTTTCGAGATCAAGGCCTTGTCCCATTCCGTTTTTTACTTTCAGAATTTCCATCTGAAAGGCGTTGGCAGAAACAGAAATGTGTGTAGAGTCTTTAAAGGCCAAAGTGCCGGGGTTATAATAAATGGCCCCATCGTCAATAAAGCTGGCAACAGAAGCACCGCCCAGTAAATTTGATTTTGCACCGTATTGTGTGCTCCAGTAATTATTTTCCTGGCAATAAGAAGATAAACATAACAGAAAAAAAACAGAACAAGAAAGGCTCTTTTTCATAAGAAGAAAAATCTTTAATAAAAGTAATTTTAAACTCTCACGCCAATAACACACACATCATCTACCTGCTCATGGTCGGCCCTCCATTTTTCGAAAGTAGAATTGATCTTTTCTTTCTGTTGCTCCATGCCCAGATTCTGAACAGAAAGAATTAGTTTTTTAAAATTGGCCGACATGAATTTTTTTCCTTTGGGCCCGCCAAACTGATCTGCAAAACCATCAGAGAAAATGTAAATAGAATCGCCGCTGTACAACTGAATGGTTTGTGTAGTGAACGGCGCAGGACTTGATGTTTTGCCAATGGGTTGTTTGTTGGCTTTGTATTCTTCAATTTCTGTTTTTCCTTTACGAACCACCCATAAAGGATTGTTTGCGCCGGCCCAATGTAATTGTTTTGTAATACTGTTGAGTGAGCAAAAAGAAATATCCATTCCATCTTTTACCTCATCTTCACTTTTTTCAAATTCTTCTATTACAATTTCTCTTGTTTTATCAAGCACTTTGCCGGGGTCGGTTAATTTATATTCACGCACACTTCTGTACAAGGCGTTGTTGCAAATTACGCTCACCAAAGCACCGGGAACACCATGACCCGTGCAGTCTGCTGCTGCAAATAAAATATTGTTGCGCACTTCTTCGAGCCAGTAAAAATCTCCGGCTACAATTTGTTTGGGTTTGTATAAAATAAAACTTTCTTTTAAAAAACCTTTTACAAATTTAATGGGAGGCAAGATCGCTAATTGCAGGCGTTGGGCATAGTTAATACTGTCTTCTATTTCTTTGTGCGCCTCTGCAAGAACGCTGTGCTGTTGCTCAATTTTTTGTTTCTGCGCTTCAATTTCTATTTTGGCTTTTTTGTTTTTCTTACTGCTTCGCACTGCCAGCGCAAACATTCCCAAAGCAAGTAATGCGGCAAGACTTACGCCGGCAAGAAAAATTGTTTTTTTCTTATTCGCTTCTTCAGTTACTTCTTTTTCTTTTGCGAGCAGGGTTTTATCCTTATTAAGATTACTTACTTCCAGTTCAAAAGAAGATTTTTCTAACTGAGAAAGCTTTTCTTTTTTTCGCAGATTTTCTTCGAGCGCATTGATCATGAGAAGAGAACTGCTTTTTTGTTTTTCTAATTGCAACAATTCATCTGACAGGCTGTTGAGCTGTTTTTCTTTTCGTTCTGTATATTTTACTCTCTGCTCAAGTAATTGTTGCAACTCAGTGTTTGCATCTACAGAAAATTTAAGCGCTGTATATAGTTTGTAATAATCCAGCACGCTTACACAATTATTCTTTTTAGAGGCAAGATGCGCCATTCCTAAATAATCTGCCTGTATCACATCTCTGTAATTTTCCTGTTTTGCAATTCCAAGGCTTGATTCGTAATAATACAGAGCAGAGTCTGTGCGCTCTGTTTTTAAATAAGCGTTGCCAAGATTATATAATGTAAGTGCTTCAGATTTTTTAGTGTTCAGTTCTTTTTTAAGTTTAAGAGACTCCAGGTACATTCCTATGGATTGCCCGGTTTTTTCCTGTCCGAAAAAAACGTTGCCCAGGTTGTTGTATTCCTGTGCAAGTTCGGCCTGGTTGTTTTGCTCTTTATCAAGTTCAATTGCTTTGTTAATGTTTATAGCGGCGGCCTCATAATTTTTGTCGAGATAATAATTATTTCCAATGTTGTTGTAGGTTGCACTTAGTTCTGTTTTATTTCCGGCGCGTTCTTCATCTTTTATCAGCAGCTCAAGGGTTGATCTTTCTTTTTGAAAATCATGCCCGGTTTTATACGTATTAGCAATAGAATTGAGCATTTCATTTGCTTTTTCCTGTTGCCCTCCTTTTTTGTAGATAAGATAAGCCTGCTCGTAAGAACCAATGGCCGCATTGTAATTTCCCATGTTTTCCTGTGCGGCGGCAATGTTGTTGTAGAGAATGGCAACATTATCTGAGTCTGCATTTAAACTTCCGTAATTAATCGCGTCTCTGAAATTTTGTATTGCTTTTTCATACTCTCCACTTTCAAATTGCTGCACGCCCATTTTATTCAGATCGTTTTGCGCTGCTTTAAGATCTGCGTTTGCAAAATGCGTTTCGAGTACCTTTTCTGTTTCCTGTACTTTAATTTTTGTTTTGTTTTCTGTTGTGTTTGCAATGACAGTTTTTTCGAGCGGATTTTTCTTTTGCAGGTCGTTGTTTATTATTGTGGTGGGTTTTACTATAACATTTTTTGCCGCAATGGCGGCCGCAGGTTTATTTCTCCAGCTACGGCTGCACACATAATTCTGAATTTCTTTTGTGCTGATGTTTGTCACTTTAAAAGTGATCATAACATCATTTTCCATTTTCGAAATTTTTCCTTTACAAAAGACAGGAAGGCCTTCTAAAATTCCCTGAAACATAATGTCTGCATTCTGAATTTGAAAAGTTCCTTGAAAAAACTTGCCCTTGTTTGTTTTGGTCAGATATTTTTCAAGTTCGTCAATGCTGCCCGGCTCGCTTTTCAGCACATCCATCAACACAACATTATCTGCATATAAACGAATGGCGACAAGTTTACCAACCCTGCTGTCGCCTTTTCTCATATAGCCCTGGTAAATTCCCTCCACGTCAGAAGCCTCGTAGCTTTGAGAATAAAAACAGGAAGAAGAAAAAACAAAAAGAGTAAAAAGAAAGATTGTTGAGAATAAGCTTCTCTGCAAACGGGGGCTATTCATAAGAAAATCAATTTGACCTGAAAAGTAAAAATAGGCAAAATCCTTCCAATAAAAAAGGAATAGTAACTAAGGCGTTTTATTAATGGAAAGATCCTGGATGGCAGATTGATTTTCCTCAATATCAACGGTAAAAGTTTTTTCGGGGTAGCCGGGTGCTGTAACCGAAATAACTGCAAGGCCTGCAACAATACCCGTAAATTTATAAGCCCCTTTTACATCTGTTTTTACTTTTACATCATTTATTTCAATTATTGCATTTGGAATTGCCTTGCCGCTAATTTCGTCTTTTAAAACACCTGAAAGATTTCCTTTCATAAAACTTTTCGGATTGATCATTACTTTAATAAAATCTATTGCAAAACCATCTTCGGCCCCCGTTTTAGAATCGTCGATAAAAATTTCTGCTTCGTTTTTTTTAAATTCAGAAATAAAATTTGCAGGAACTTTTATAGTGATCAGTTTTCCAATGGGTCCTGTCTGATTAAGCGAGTTGATGCTTTTGCTAGCAACCGGGCAAATTTTTCCGTTAATAAAAAAATCAAATTTACTGCAGATTACCGGCGACTGAAAATCATCTACAAATAATTGCAGGCTTACATTTTTTATTTTGGAGGTATCAATTCCTGCCAATGGAATTTTATAAGTGAAAACTGTTTTACCAAATGCTTCTTTGAGTGCGCCCTGTTGCCCGCTGTAACCTTCTCCTCCGCAAGGAGCTTCTTTTGTTCCCATAGAAGAAGGAACAAGGATCATGTCGTAACCTAAGATTTCTGTGCTATCGCGCTCCCACGGATACGCGTGCGAGGGAGTGCTCTTCCCTGTAAACGGATTAAAATTTTCTTCCCAGCCAAAACCTAAATTATCAATATCGCCTTGCCTGATCATGTAATCGCATTCTACAGTGTTTGCTTTAAGAACATTTCTGCTTTTCCAGTCTCCGTTTGTGGCATCGGTTTGAGAGAAAAGGCGCGCAGTAAAAAGAAAAAATAGCAGTAAGAAATTAAAAGAGGAAGGTGTTTTCATGAAGTGATTTTATGGACAACAAAAATAAAAATTATTTTTGCTTTAGCGAATGTTCCTTAGACAGCAATTTAAACAAAGAAGCAATGTGTGAGAATAAAACTACAGGAACAATAACTGTTGGCAACCAAACGAACGGAAAAGCAAAAACAGCTTTGTTTGGCTGAAGCATTCCGAACTTTTGAAAAGGGTAGGGCATAGAGAAGACCGCTGTAAGCACAATATTTACAAGCAAAGCCAGGCAAATTAAATTCCAGGCAATCAAGGCATTTTTTCCGGCAGATCTTTTTTTGAAAATTAACCAGATCATAAGCGGCGCAGTAAGGCCGCTGAGAATATCAAAATTTCTTCCGCTAAAAGTCATTTCTTCGGGAATGGTTTTGAGTTGATACAGCAGAAACAGTCCAAGTTCAACCGGAATTCTTACTACATGTATCCAGGTAAGAGATTCGAGATCTAATTTTAGCATGCCTTTTCTCCAGGGCGAAAAAACAAGAACAGCAAGAATAAAAAGGAAGGCAGGCCCCACTCCGTATAAAAAAATGTGCGGGGGCAATTCTGTAAAATTTGCGTAGAAACCAGAAAACCCCCAGGCAGCCTGTAAAGCGAGCCAGAAAAATAAAAAGATCATAATGCGTTTTCCGGTGTGTGCCGGATTTTCGAGTGTTGATTTTGCAATACTCTTTAAAAAGAGAAAGATGGTAAGCAGCGTAATGGCAATTCCGATGAACACGGGCAGATATCCTATTTCTTTGAGCATGGTTCTGGTTTTTAGTTGTAACTACAACAAATCTGGTTGTTTTAAAATTCTGAGCATCCGGTCAAGTTCGTTTATACTTGCCTGACCAAAAAGTGCGTGGGTTTCTTCGTGTATTGTTTTCCAGGCCGGATAAATTTTACCCACCTTGTTTTCGCCTTTTTGCGTAAGAGAAAGAATGAATTGTCTCCCGTCTTCCGGGTTACCTTTTGCGCTGATAAAACCTTTTTTTATCATTCCTTTCAATGTCCGGCTAAAAGTTGATTTTTCCAGTTCAAGCCTTTCTGCCAGGCCACGCTGGTTTATACTTCCGGCCCCCTTCAGGTTCAGCAGCATGCGCACCTGTTCGTTGGTAAGGCCCAGGCCGGTATAAGCTTTCTGGTAGCGCTCTGCCATCAGGCGGAATAAAACAGCTACTTTAAAATTTACGCAGGGCCCCGGAATTCTAATTTCTCTTTCCACACAACAAAAGTAAAAAATATAGTTGTATTTACAACTAAAATCCGAAAAGAATTTTGTTAAATGTGTAGTCAGACCGGTTACACCTTTCGCGATCTTAGAATTTTTTCTATCTGCCTTTCATTACCCATTAAGGCTGTCTGAATTCTTTTAGCGTAATGAATTGAATCCATCACCTCTTTGTTTTTCTCCGCCAGTTTGTCAAAAGCCCGGTCTACAATAATTTTTTGTTCGCCAATAATCCTGGTTTTTTCTGCGAGCTGTTTTTTCTGTTTTTGTGCAACAATAAAAAGGTTTATAACGAAACCTAATCCCGCAAGGACAATTAGAAAACCAGCGATTAAGAGGTAACGCTGAAATTTTTGTTGTTTTAATTTTGCGTTTTGTGCCACGATCTGAGCGTCGCTGATCTTTTGTTGTTCTGCATTTTTCACTGAGTCAGCAGCAGATCTTTTTTCGTATTCGTATTTAAGCTCTGTTTTAATGGAGATCTTTTTTGACTCCTGTTTGGCAGTGCTGTCGCGCATTTGTATAAACAGTTCGTACATAGCGAGTGCCTTGGCCGGCTTGTTTTGTTTCCTGTAAACATCTGTAAGTAATTGAGCAGACTCACGGATGATGATCGGAAATCCAAGCTCTCTTGAAATTTTCATTGCCTTTTCTCCGAATTCAAGAGCTTCCTGTATTGTGTCGAGTTTAAACAAGGCGCCGCCAACGTTTCTCAGAGAAGAAGCGGTCGCGGTTTTATCGTTCAGTTCTTCCC
>JACMLS010000821.1 GCA_014379485.1 Bacteroidia bacterium
AATTTTAAAAACAATTCTCAGGATTACTTAATTTAAATGAATCTTTCCTGATTAATTTCGTTATAGATCAGACAAAACTTGTTCCGCAAACAACACTATGAATTTCGATTTATTAGTAAATACCATCCAGGAAACGCATAATACGCTTCAGCAAAGTGCTCTTAAATCTGTTAATAAACACTTAACTATCAGAAATTGGTTGGTTGGTTTTTACATTGTAGAGTTTGAACAAAAAGGCAATGACCGTGCTAAGTATGGCGAAAAATTGCTTAAAGAATTATCGGACGCAATTAATATAAAGGGACTTTCTGAAACTGCCCTTAAACAAAATCGTCAATTTTATAATGTTTATCCCCAAATTAGCCAAACACTTCCTGATCTATTAAAACTGGTGGGTTTTAGCAATAATCTAATTGGTCAGACGCTGTCTGACCAATTGGTAATTATTGATAATCAATTAATTACAAAAAGTCAGACAGAAACTGACTTTTTGAACAATCCAATTCCAGACGGCCTGCTCATTCAGCCGGAAAAACTTATTAATAGATTATCTTTTTCTCATTTTGCACTGTTAATTCCAATTGAAGATCCGCTTAAACGAACCTTCTACGAAATAGAATGTATAAAGGGAAATTGGAGTGTAGGAGAACTGAAACGACAAATAAATTCTCTTTATTTTGAACGAAGTGGCATGAGCAACAATCCTGAAAAACTGAGTCATATAGTTCAGGAAAATTCGCAAGCTTTAGTACCAACAGATATTATCAAATCACCTTTTACATTTGAATTCCTGGGCTTAAAAGCAAAAGACGTTGTTTATGAATCTGATCTAGAACAAATGCTCATAGATCATCTCGAAGAATTTTTATTAGAACTTGGGCATGGCTTTTGTTTTGAGGCCAAACAAAAACGAATTTTAATCGGAGAAAAACTTTACCACGTAGACCTTGTATTTTATCATCGTGTCTTAAAATGTCATGTATTGGTAGATTTAAAAATGAAAGAAGTGGAACATGAAAATATCGGACAATTAAAAACATACATAAACTATTACAAAAAGAATATTATGTTGCCAGATGATAATCCACCGGTAGCTTTACTATTAGTAACAGAAAACAATAAAGCGCTGGTAGAATATGCAATGGCCGATTCAGATCAGCATTTATTTGTGAGTAAATATGTACTTGGATTACCAAGTACAAAACAATTGGAAGAATTTATCCGTAAAGAAATAAACAATTAAGTAAGTCTACTAAAAACCATTTTATGAAAAAAATAATTTTCGCCGCCTTGTTCTTCCCGCTCCTTTTTACGGGACAAATAAAAAACATGGATGTTCCTTTTGCAGAATATCCGTACGATAACAGCTCCTGCTCTGGCTTTAAACATCCAACTGGTTCACTGGTATTTATTCCTTCTGACGCATTTGTGATGGAAGACGGAAGTAATTGCAAAGGAAAAATTGTAATTAAATACAGGGAGCTGCATACGCGCATTGATATGCTGGCATCTGGCATAAACATGATTCTTTACAGGGAAGGAAAAAGAAAAATGCTTGAGTCTGTAGGAATGTTTGAGATCAGCGCCACCTGTAGCGGAAAGCCAATGAAACTTGCCAACGGAAAATTTATACAGGTGCGCATGAAATGTTTGCGCAATGCCGATAATTTACAGGCATTTTTTTACGAGAAAGATAAAGGTTACTGGACGGATGAAGCCACAGCGGTTACAGATTTCAGCTACAAAAAAAACGATAACAATGCAGACAATTTTAAATTGTGGGGCAACAGCAGCGTTGGAAACACAGCAATACAAAATATAGAACTGGAAGGAAATGACAGCGCATATATGAAAATGGTAAATACAATGATGGGTTCTTTGCCAGAAGGATTTATTAAAGGAATGAATGTAAAAACCATGGGAATTCACAACTACGATTTTGTAATTAAAGATGAGAAAGCAATTCCCATTATAGCTAAATTCAAATTAAAGACAGGCGAGGACATTACAGAAGTTGTGCGTGTTGCCTATACTAAAAAAAATACGCTGATCCAGTATTCTCCTGATGATATGGCTGAGCGCTTTGTTCTACTGCCTGAAAAAGGAATAAGAATTTTTGTTTATTACGAAGACGGCTCGGTTGCTATTATGAACCAGGAAGAACTGGACAAACTGAATCTTTCAAATTTAAGGGGTAAAGAACATACTTTTCTGTTAGAAAAACTGCCGGCAAAACCTAAAGACAGGGCAGCGCTTGCTGAAGCAACACGAATAAAATAAGGGACAAGGAAAGGGACGAGGGAAGAGTGCAAGTGAGGAATGATGAAACTAAAATTAACTGACAACCGATAACTCAAACATGAAAAATAAAATTTTACTTGCAGTACTTCTTTTAATGGGAATAAAATTTTCTGCGCAGACAACCAATGATATCTGGAGAACAACAGAAGTTTTTCGCATTCCGGTTAAAGAAAAAATTAATTTACCACTCAGGAAATTTCCGGTTGAGCTGATCCGCGCTTATTGCGAAGGAAGTATTAAAGCTTATTATCCACTTGATACAACCAAAGAATGTTCTTATCACGAATTCATGGCACATTTTAACCTGGGTGTGGCCCAACCAGATCCGGCAGCATCTGGCGATGAATTTCAGACAGCGCCTTGTCCGCAGACTTTTTGTAAGGGAAACGACGAGTCTATGCTTGAGAATTTTTTAGTCTATATTGAGTTGCTGCAGGTAAAACGTTTCGATAAAAACAAATCAATGGAAACTATTGATGTAAAATACGTGAGGCTAAAATACGTTTATACCAAACACGATCTTGAAGTAGTAATTGATGGGCCGGTTTTTAAATACGCAGACATTGCCGCGCTTGCACAAACTTATCCGGACTGGTACAAAGTTCCCAACTACAAAAACACAGCGGAGAATTTTACAATGAAAAAAATCATTGAGAGCAGAATGTTTACCGGAAACGTAGTTGTTCCAAAAAACAAACCAAAGGTATATCCCGAAAACAAAAAGAACAATACTGAACACGATCAGTGGAATCATTAGTGAAATGAGTTATCTGTTGTCGGTTGTTTGTTAATGGTTATTAGTTAATAGTTAAGCCAGTTCTACGACCCATCAAATCCGGGAATTTATTCGTAAATTTATTCCGGTATGAGACTGAAAAAATCAATTGCTTTTGTTTTGTTGTTGATTGCTGGAGGAGTAATTTTTAACTCCTGCAAAAAAAACACGGGCATTATTTTTAAGATCTTTAATCTTGGTTACAAGGCTTACACCCCACTCGAAAAAAAATCTGAATTTGTATATGAAGGCTTGCTGGGCGAATACCTAGTTGCAAATGAAAGGGCCCTGCTGATCAACAGAATTGATAATGAAACGTACAGGATCCGGTTTCTGCCTTCTTTTTTAAGTGAAGACACTAAAGAACTCACCGGATTTATTACAACGCTTAACAACAGAAAATACCTGAATCTTTATACTGACGACAGTAATTATTTATTGTTCAGGATAGACACACTCGGAGATTCTATTTCAATAAAATTACTTACTCACCAGATTACCAATTACACAAAAGATGTAGATCTGAAAAGCTGGCTTAAAAAAGATGGCAACATTCCCGATTCAAGCGTTGCCTTGCTTCAACTGCCCTCAGTAAAAATGAAAGAGGGGGCAGCAGAAGACTGGAGCAAGAACCAGTTGCGTTTACAGGTAAGGGACATTGAAGGTTATTACCGTTTCGAAAAAATATTTCCGGATGATCATAATCTGGAAGAATTAAAGAAAATGGCTATTGAAAAAACAGTGAACCGCGCAAATAAAGTTTCTGTCTTGTATCAACTAATGCAAAAATATCCCGAATCAAAAAACGAAGTGATTGAACGGGCCAGAACAGTTTGCACTACTACGCAAAATTGCCTCGATTTCATTTCTTATTTTCCGGAGATCGCAGTTAAAGACAGCGTTACAGACAAAGCTTTCAGATACGCCAGAACAGAAACTGATTACAGGATTCTGATGGAAAAATTTCCGGACCACAAAAAAACTCCGGTTATAATGAGCAAATTATATTATGAAGAAAAATCGAAATGCCTGAATGAAAACGAACTGGGTGCTTTGAAAATAAAATACAGTAACAATGCTGCATTCATCAGAACTATGAATGCTATTCGCGAATTTGAAAAAATTTCTTTTGCAGAAGTTCAGTTCAACAAATACTCTTACCTGCTTTCAAAAAATTCAAAAGAAATTATTGACAGGGCTTTGCTTTTTATTTCAGAAACCAATCGCGAAAAACAAAAGCTGACAGATGTATTTGTTATTGTGAATTGTAATCTTGTTGATGCGAAAGAGCCTCACTCAGGCCTTATCAATTTCAAACAATCGCTCAATAGGAGTCTTAGTCTGAAAAAATTTATCAGCTCTAATCCTCCCAAAAATGTTGTTTTTCATTTTATTCCCTGTGGCAGCGGCGGAATTAACGACTCGCTAACTGATGGAAGCGTAAAATTTATCCTGTCTGCAAAAGCTGCTGAAGAATACAAATCCAGATTTTTGAAATTGTGTTTTTCTCATAAAAGAAAGATCATAGTGCCCGATGTAAACAGAGAATACGTTGCTGACACTTATGTGCGCGAGGAAGAGTTGGAAAACTATCTCTGCACTAGGCTTGTTGCTAAATTAAAAGCCGACAAAAAATCTGATATAAAAATTCTACCTGCAAATTTCTGGGAAGAAGAATACGGAAAAGAGCTGCCTGAATTTGAAGAGGTGCGCATGGTGATCATCAATTCTTTTTACGCAGAAAAAAAACTACGCAGAAAAAATCCGGGCGATTATGTGCTGGATGTAAAGTAATTTTTGATTTCCACATTTTTCAACCGCAACAGAAACAATAGAGCACATATAAACCTCTTAATTGTGTTCTATGTGTTTATTGTGGTTTTCAATTTTAATTCCAATATTCCCTGAATGGGAGAACGGCTCTTCCGAATTTATAAACCACGCTTAGGCTTACTCTGGTGGGATTATAATTTGCCCAGGTTTGCATTCCACTAAAATCATTAACAGAGCCCGGTTGAATAAAAACATCTTTCTGAATAAAAGAAGTAACGTTAACCAAGGATACTCTGCAATCAATACTACGGTAAGTTACTTCCTTGTTCTTTTTGTCCATGTGCCTGCTTCTGCCGTCACTTCTGAAAACAAAATCAAGATCCAACTGGTAAAACTTTTTATTCTGCCAGGTGTAAAGAGAACCTAATTTTGCAAGCACCGTTTGTTTTGCTGCGAAATACTGGTTTATCTGCAAATCAAGAAAATTGTTTGTGTTATGATTATTTCCGTTAAATCTGAAAAAATGGATGAGGCTCTGTACCATAAAATCAGTTTTGGGGGTGTAATACAAACCCGTTCTTCCCTTTTCTGTATAGAGA
This sequence comes from Bacteroidia bacterium, assembly GCA_014379485.1. GTDB lineage: Bacteria > Bacteroidota > Bacteroidia > B-17B0 > Aurantibacillaceae > AM-1111. The sequence goes on from JACMLS010000821.1 coordinate 5,449, forward strand.
TAAAAAATATTGTTGCGCATTTTAAAATTCACGTACGACCCATTAAAGAAATTAAAATAAAATGAACTTTCAAAAACCTGTTTTTTAAAGCTATTGGTGAGCAGGTTAAATTTAAGCTCTGTCCCCCTTTCTCCCGGATCGGCAAAAACATACTTATTAAAGTAATCAAAGTGATAAACAAATTTAGCTTTAAACCTGCGATCTCTGCTTGAATAATCCATTGCAAGACCGCTTTTGTGATACGATTCCTGCATTAAATTCAGCGGTAAAAAAATCGTTCTGTTACCGGAGATAAATTTTGAATTCTCCTGCAAAACATTTACCGTTCTTTGCCCCCGGTTATAAAAAATCCCAAACTCAAGCGCTCTGTAAGCTGCAAAATCTACTTGTGGTATAAAATCCATTCGTAAAGATGGCTGAAACATCGTGCCAAATACAGGATGAAAATCAAGCGAAGACTGAGCGGTAAATTTGTGGTTGTCTTTCTTAGAAAATTCATATAAAGTATAAAATCCGGGAACAAATAAATTCCTCTTTATTTCTGAGCCATTCAGTTTCTCTGTTGCAACATCCTGCAGACCTGAGACACCGGCAATAATGTTCATGTATTTTATTTTCCACACGTGTTGCAAACCTGTGTATATAATATCCTGCTGTGCTGTGTAAAACTGAAAACCATTACGTGTTGAATCTTCGTAATGCTTGATATTACTTATCACATCAAAAAGTGAACGCGAATTTTTTGTCCTGAGCGAAAACTGAAAACGTCCGCCAAATAAACTTCTGTTCTGTCTTAAATTATAAACCTCATCAGCATTGTCAGGTTTAAAATCAGGCATGAATTTATCTTTCGGTGCGATTTTACCGAAATAATTTTTTCCTGAATAATTATACACATCAGCATCTAAAGAAAAACCACCACCGCCCCAGTTGTGAGAAATCAAAAGCCCTGCTCTTTCATGAATGAGTTCTCTTTTCTGCATGCACAAAAAATCAGATCCTTTCTTTTCAACACTATTATTTTGCTTGTATAGAGAACCCGAAGCATACCCTTTAAAAGACCAGCTGCCGGCTGTGAATCTGAAATGAGCGTTTGCCCGCAATTTTTTTTCTGCAAGCGAAGAAGTACTTGCTTCAAAACATGATTTATCGTCTCTGAAATAACCAGCGCTAAGCAACGACATGTTCTCTTTGAAAAAATGCGCAGGGTTTGTAATATCCATTGAACCCGCCACATCATGCAAAAAATAAGAGCTGTGAAAAATAAAATCTTTACTAAGGTCGTTTGTAAATAAAATTTTGTCCATTAAAAAAGTACGCTGATCAAAATTCTTTCCGGCGTAATACTGCATAAACAGATTATTTCCGGGAGCCTGCGCAAGAGCTTCCTTTCCAAAAGAAAGAACAAACAGTATTAATGTTAAGCGAATGCGCATCATTTAATTGGTAATGTTTAACGAAATTCCGTTTTCCCAACTCCTGTTTTCATTGGTGTAATACAGGTAGGCA
>JACMLS010000087.1 GCA_014379485.1 Bacteroidia bacterium
AAAATTAAATTCTAGATTTAGTGTTCTTCAAAACACCAATGAATCAATTATTATAAAAGGAATTTCAAAATTAAATTCTAGATTTAGTGTTCTTCAAAACACCAATGAAATAATTATTGGAATAATTGATTCTGACAAATTTAAAATGGATAAAATGTATAAAGAGATTTTATCCTTTACTGAAATCATTGAAGATCTGCTAGAAGAGGAAGGTCTTTTAATTCTTCGTAAACCAAACTCAAACCATTATTTAATACGCCTGCATACTGAATTTGAACCATTCATTTGGAAACAAGCAAAAAACGCCAATATAGATTGCACGGAATTCGGATATTCTTCTTTAGAAGATATTTATGTTGCATCAAAAACTAATGAATGCGCAGAAGATAGAAACTTTAAAAAATTCGTTAACAAAGTTGTAATATCAAGACCTAATGGAATAAAGAAAATTGCCGAAGTGCTTAAAATGATTTTTCCGGAAATTGAACCATAATAGTTGTTACTTGAATTCATTGCGCACTAATAATTAATCACCTGCTCTTCAATATCAACAGGCAACTCCCTGTAACCATACTGCTGGTTTCTCAACTGAGGTTCAAATCCCGCTTCTTTAATTGCTTCCTGAATTTGTTTGTAGGTAAAACGATGTGGGGCGCCTGCTGCGCTCACCACATTTTCTTCGAGCATAATACTTCCAAAATCATTGGCGCCTGCGTGCAAACAAATTTGTGCCACTTCTTTACCAACAGTTAACCAGCTGGCCTGTATGTTTTCAATATTCGGCAACATAATGCGTGAGAGGGCTATCATACGAATGTAATCATCTCCACTCACCGTATTTTTTACACCTTTAAATCTGCGTAATAAAGTTCCTTCGTCCATAAAAGGCCAGGGAATAAAAGCCAGAAAACCCTTTGCATCTGCAGGTTTTTCGCTTTGCACTTGTCTTAATAAAACCAGATGCTCAAAACGCTCGTAAATTGTTTCTATGTGGCCAAACATCATGGTGGCGCTGGTGGTAATGTGTAATTTGTGAGCTGCGCGCATTACATCTAACCATTCTTTTCCGGTACATTTTCCTTTGCTGATCAGCCTTCTTACGCGGTCGTTTAAAATTTCTGCTCCTGCGCCGGGTAAAGAATCCAAACCTGCATCAACCAAAGCTTTTAAAACATCGTAATGATTGGATTTTTCTAATTTGGTGATGTGTGCAATTTCAGGCGGCCCCAGTGAGTGTAATTTTAATTTGGGAAATAATTTTTTTAATTCGCGAAACAGATCGGAATAATATTTTAAGCCTAAATCAGGATGATGGCCACCCTGCAACAACAATTGCTCACCGCCCCAGCGAAAAGTTTCTTCAATTTTTCTTTTGTAGGTTTCAATATCTGTAATGTAAGCGTCTTTATGACCGGGAATTCTGTAAAAATTACAAAACTTGCAATTGGCAGTACACACATTGGTGGTGTTTGCATTGCGGTCAATGATCCAGGTAACGTGTTTGCTGTTCTTTTTTTTAATGTTCCGGATCTCGTTGGCAACAAATATTAACTCGGGTGTGGGCACATGTTCATGTAAAAACATACCCTCCTCAATCGACAAAAATTCGAGTTTTAACGCCCTATTAAGTAATTCATCTGTTTTCATTGAAAATTAATTTGAGATTAATAAAAAATCACCCCCATTCACCCAATTGCCCAACCCTTCATCATTCCATTCTTCCACTATTCCACCATTATCGCCAACCCTGTCAGAGATTAATATGAGGGCTTTCCCCCGCGTAACCTATGGTTTTTTTTCTACATTTACAGTTCCTAAAAATCAACGTAAAGTTAAGAAATAATGACGAGTATACGTAAAGCAAATACCATAAGTGCAGGCCATGATATTGTGGTGCTATGTTATAAATTAAAACAAGGTTTTGGATTGAGCGCCGAAGAATTCGCTTACCTGAAAGATCAGCACGAAAAGAATGAAAAAAAGATGGTGGTTTTTAACCGCCTTAAATACCTGCTCGTTTTTGTTATTGCCGATACAAAAGCAGAAAAAAATCTGCGGCACGAAATACTCAGAAAAAATGCCAACGATGTGTGCGCTCTTTTGAACGGCGCAAAATCCGCAAACGTTCTGGTAGTAGATGAAACAAACGAAAAAGAAAACGCTCTCTCTTTTGCCGAAGGACTTGCACTGAGCAATTACCAGTTTTTCCGCCACAAGCCATCTGCAACTAAAGAAAAAAACACATTACAAAATATCTCCGTTCACAACAACAAAATAAGCGATAAAGATATTGCTGATCTGAATGCGGTTGTACAGGCTACCATTTTTGCAAGAGATCTTGTAAATGAGCCCGTAAGTCATTTGAATGCTGAAGGACTTGCAAAAGAGTTTCAGAAATT
>JACMLS010000822.1 GCA_014379485.1 Bacteroidia bacterium
CTCCGCGCAGATAAAATTGAAAATCTTCCGCAAGGCGAATTTACAGTTTCTATATTTTCACTTTTCGGACAAAAAATCTCAAAAAAAATTTCTCTCAATAAAAACGCCGTATTGAAATTTAAGCTTGCAAAATTGAATAAAAAAATTTCGCCAACAGTTTTTTCTTCTAAAATGAAAGATGGAGATACTTTGTATATTCTTCATAACGCAAGTGGAATGCCCCTAACTACTATTGGTATTGCTGTTTTGGGTACTGATTATTATGCTCTTGCTTTTAAGGAAATGGGATACAAAAGCGATAATAAGAAAAAAATGAATGAAGGGGCAATAAAGTTTTTGCAACAGACGGAAACCGGATCTCATACACATAATAAAACAAGTAGTTGCACCGTAATTGAAACGTATACCTTTCAAATGAACGGAAAATATTATTCTGTTAACGACGATACCTGTCAATGGATCAACTATAAAAAACTAGCCGGTATTCTCTTTCCTGTTTCAGAAGACTAAAAAACATTCTCTGTACAACTCTGCGTTTCCTCTCCGCGCTCCCTGTGGTTGAAATTTCGAAATTCATTTTGGGATAATTTAGTTACTTACCATTTCATTTGACTTTGATAGCGCTATGGGATTTCCTACCTTTGTGCCTCGTAAAAAATTATGATCAACACAGATATTGCAATTATCGGAGCGGGACCAGTTGGCCTCTTCGCAATTTTTGAAGCCGGACTTTTAAAAATGCGTTGCCACCTAATAGATTATCTTCCGCAAGCCGGCGGACAACTTTCTGAAATTTATCCGAAGAAACCCATTTACGACATTCCCGGTTACCCCACTATAATGGCGCAGGAACTGGTAGATAAATTAAAAGAACAGGCAGCACCTTTTCATCCCGGTTACACTTTAGGAGAACGTATTGAATCGCTTGAAAAAAGAGCCGAAGCAGATTTTGTTCTTACTACAAATATGGGTACAGAAATACATTGCAAGGTGGTTGTAATTGCTGCGGGTTTGGGTTGTTTTGAACCCCGCAAACCCGAAGTAGAAAACCTTGAAAAATTTGAGAACGGAAAAGGTGTAAGTTATATGGTGTTGGATCCGGAACATTACAGAAATAAAAAAGTGATCATTGCAGGTGGCGGAGATTCTGCACTTGACTGGACAATTTTTTTGGCCGATGTTGCAAAGGAACTTACGCTTGTACACAGAAGCGAATCGTTTCGCGGCGCGCCTGATTCTGTTAGTAAAGTAATGGCACTTTCAGCAAGCGGAAAAATAAATTTACTGCTCAACTCAAACCTCAGCACGGTAAACGGAAGTACAAATCTTGAAACCGTTACAATCATCAACCCCAAAACAAACGAACAAAAAATTGTTGAAGCAGATAATTTAATTCCGCTTTTTGGCTTAAGTCCAAAACTTGGCCCGATCGAACATTGGAAACTGAACCTTGATAAAAATGCCATTGAAGTAAATACAGAAGATTACTCTACAAACATACCCGGCATTTACGCAATTGGCGACATCAATACTTACAAAAACAAATTAAAATTAATTCTCTGCGGTTTTCACGAAGCTGCACTAATGAGTCACAGCGCTTACAAATACATAAATCCCGGCGTAAAATATACTATGAAGTATACCACTGTTAACGGGGTGAATGAATTTTAAAATTTCTTTTTAAAATGAAATCAGCGGGAATTATTTTTTCGATCGTTTCTCTGATTATTATTTTTTCTTGCGGAAGTGAAACACCTGTTCAGGAAAAACCTGTCGCAAAAAAAACAAACACAGTTGTTATTGCAGATTTCCAAAAATTATTTTCCGGCAGCATTGACGGCAAATACGCTTTTGATATGGATCTTAAGTTGAAAGGAAAAGAATTATCCGGCTCTTACAAATACAGAACGCAAAGCAACTCTCTTTCGCTGAAAGGAAGTGTTGATTCATCTGGAAAATTAAGTTTAAACGAATTCAATGGTAAAGGTGCAATTACCGGAATTTTTAGCGGAGAATTTTCGGATTCTGGTTTAAAAGGAGAGTGGAAAGTTCCTGATGGTTCCAGAACGCTGAGCTTTGAAGCTGTAACCAAAACAAAAAAGCAGATTCTTGAAAAAACGATAGGGGATTATACACTCAATGCAATTGGAGGTGTAAATTGCAGCAACGTATTGATTGATATTGACAAGAAAAACGGAAAATGGATTTCTTCTTACTCAGAAATTATAATGGGAATGCGTGAAGGTGAATCAAGTGCCGTATCAAAAAAAGACATACGACTGTTTAATTCCATTCATATAAATATTGATTCTGCTCTGACTGTTCGTGTGTATGTAAAAGAAAAACTTCTTCTGGAAAGCCGCTTCATTGAAAACGGAATGGATTACAGGGTCAAAGAAAAATCAAAAAAAGAACTTGATTTTTACATTAAAGAC
>JACMLS010000823.1 GCA_014379485.1 Bacteroidia bacterium
TAAGGCGCTGTAAATTCAATGTTTCTTACTGTGGGCGTTTTAAATGCAAAGCGCTGTTCAGGAATACCTGTAACTTGAAAACGGCCCTCATCTTTATCCACTTTCTTATTGGTTGAATTTTCTGCAGTACCTATTACTTCAAATTCCGAATCAATATAAAAAGGAGGAACGGTTCCGTTGAAGAGTGGAAAAAAATGACAACTGCCGCACAATGCTTTTCCGGCAAAAAGATTATAGCCATTCAATTCTTTTTTTGTAAGACTGTTTGTTTCTCCACCAAGATAGCGGTCAAAACGGCTGTTAAGCGATACCAATGAATTTTCAAATTCAACCAACGCTTTTTTTAAGGCGTAAGGAGTGATCGCCGAATCGCGTGTGTTTTTAAAAGCTTCAGAAAAAAGTTTTTTGTATTCTTTACTTCCCCGCAGTTTCTTTGCGGCTTCTTCCAGGCTAAACTGCATTTCCTGTTTATTATGTACAACATCGTGCACCTGTTGCTCAAGCTGAAGCGCTCTGCCATCGTGAAAAAAAGCGCGCTGATACATTACATTAAGCAGTGTAGGTGCATTTCGCGTAAGCATAAGTTCTCTGTCAAAACCAACGCTGGTTTGCAAACCATCTGTAAATGCTTTTGCGGGGTCGTGGCAACTTGCACATGCGCGTTTATTGTTTCCGGAGAGCGCAGGGTCAAAAAAAAGCGTTTGTCCAAGCGCAGCCTGTTGCTTAATATTTACTGTGTCGTTAAAATACATGGCAAAGAACCGGTCATTAAATCCTTTTTGTGCGAACAGAAAATCTTTTTTCAAACTGATTGCCCGCTTGCGTTTGCTCCATGGAAGTTTACATGCGTTGTGCAGAGAAATGAATGAGGTGTTTATTGGTTTAATGTGTTTTACAATAAAACCAAGCCTGTCAAAAGTATCATACCCTTTATGTTCCAGTAAATATTTTTGCGCGGTGCTTATTTTTTTTTCAAGCGCGCTTATCAATACTGCGCTTTCATTGTTTTTATCGTTGTAAACAACGTAGGCAGATGTTACCTTTTGTAAACCTTCGAGGCACCAGGCTGTTTCAGTAATATTTGTTTTTGTCAGTGTTGCATCGTACCCGTTAAGATTCATAGAGGCAATACGGTACAATTCAAGCTGACACATCTCCAATAATACCTCGTCGCTGATTTCCGCATCAACATAATAATTCTGAAGCAAAGAAAATTGTTCGAGCAACAATGCGAGTTCTTTACTTAATTCTTCTTTTGTTGTTGCATTGGCCGGAAGAAAAAGAAGTTCTTCGATTCGTTGAAAACCGCGGGGATAGATCATTACCTTTCCTGATTCCTCGTCGTGTTTGGGAACGAGGGCGCCATTGATGAAAAATTTTGCTTCGCGCGGAGAATAATACTCAATAAAAAATTCTATGTGTTTAAAATGACGGCGGGCAGCAGAATATTCTGCTTTCAGTTTTAAAATTTCTCCCGGATGCTTTTGAGAATTTTTCAGTTCGTTACAAACGCCCGCTAATTCTTCCAGTAACCATTTTCGTACAACATCCTGCGCTTTTTTTTCGGTCTCCACCTTTTTAAGGCCGGCCAGAATAAGCAGGGAAGAAAGTGCAAAAACAAAGAGTATGGTAATTTTTTTCATTTATAAATACATGCCCAAGATATGCAAAAAGACCTGATCAGGTTTACTGACCGGTCTTTTTTACACAGGTTTAAAAAAATTATTTAATTGAAAATGAGTTTTATTGTTTTTGATTCATTTCCGGTAACAAGCCGCAAATAATAAATTCCTTCCTGCAGATTATACGTTTTGCGGTTTACATTTAAGGCATATTCTCCTTTCTGCATTTCTTTAATTGTTTCAATAATAACTTCTCTTCCGGTAAGATCATAAATACTTATTCCTGTTGCAGAATTCCTGGCAAGCTGAATTTTTATGGTTACATTTTCATGAGCCGGATTTGGAAAAACGCTGATGTTAGATCCGTTATCAAAGTGCACAAGCCCTGTTGTTACGTTTACAGTTACCTGCGATGTGATGGTGTTTGTACAACCATTTGCATCTGTA
>JACMLS010000824.1 GCA_014379485.1 Bacteroidia bacterium
CTTTGCATTACCTGATGAGATTAAAAAGGTACCGCTATTAAAAATTTCTTTGCATTACCTGAATCACGCAGAAAAAAGGGCAACGGAAATTGAGGGTTTTGAATTGCTGGATATGATCTACAACGAGCTGATCAAACTCTCGCACGAGATTCCGGAAATAAATCCGGAAGAATACATTAACAAAAGAAAAGAGAACCGCGTTAAACTAAATCACCTGCAGGAGATTGATGATATACTTGCGGTATTGATTTATAACGTAAAAACTTCGCAAACTTTTTCAGGAAGAAATGAGCAGATCAATAAAATGCTTGAGCGCACTATCAGTTCTTTTGCGCAGAGTAAAGAGGTAAAAGATTCTCCGCAGTTGCGTTTTCGCATCTACCACTCATTAAGCAGAATTCTTTTGCAGCAGCAGGATTACGTATCGCTCGAAAATTATTTACTAAAAACCTACACCGAGTTTAATCGCGAAAAACTCTTCAACAAAAACAACCACGATACAAAGCTGCAAATGCTTACTTATATAACCAACGCATTATATAAGAACGCAAAAATTGAAGAGTCGCTTGATTATGCAGCAAGATTAAACGAAGCGATGAATGAGTTTAACGGTGTTCTGAAAGACAAATATCTTTTCTTTTACTACAGTTCTTTATTCTACAATTACGGTTTCAGTCATGAGCGCAGAGACCTGGCAAAAGCAATTGAGATCTTAGATGAGGCAAAAGAAAAAGAGGTAATAAAAAAACATCCGGTATACATTGGTTTTGTTTATTTGAACCTTGCAGTTGCTTACTTTGGTTTAAGGGATATGCGCGCCTCGCTTAAAAACTTAGTGCGCCTTTATATGCACGACGGATTTAAAACCCTGGACGAATCTTTCAGGCTTAAAATTGCAATGGCAGAATTAATTGTGCGCTATGAGTTAGAGGATTTTGAGTTTATTGAAAAGAAAGCGCAGCAGGTAAAAAAAGAATTTGCCAAACTTTTAAAAGAAGAGAATTTTCATAAAGACATTGCATTGATTGAGATCATACAGCAAATGATAAAGTCAGACAAACCACGCACAGATAAAGCCCTGCTCACAAAAGTGGCTAGGTTCTCCAAATCGTTTGAGTCGCAGAAAGCAGAAAGCGAAATTATTGACTATAACGAGTGGTTACAAGGGATAATGGAAAAGCGATAACCGTTTACAGTTTCCGGTTTTAAGTTGGTTAGTTAAAAGTTTAGAAAGTTCTGGCGCAGAAAGGAAGGGTACTGAAAATGAATTTGTTTTTTCTCATAAAGTGAAGCAGAAGAAAAAAGTCTGGAGAAGAATTGAAGATTAGAAAACGTTAAAAACCATGTAAAAAGCAGGTTTTGCCCAAATTCCCACTCTATTATCCAACAAAAAACATTTTTTCAATTATTTTGGAAAGGTAAGATTTTTACATCCTCATTTCATTTGTAATGTATGGTATATATTAACTTATTATTACATCTAAACAGGTAATAACACCATCACTTTTGTTTTCTATCCGGCTTTATCTTGTGCAATTTTACATCATCAAATAAAAACACAATAAAAAAAACCGTCAATAAACAATTAAAAAAATAAACACATGAAATCAACTCTTACAAAACTTGCTACCGGTTTACTGCTACTTACCGGACTTGGTGCAAACGCACAGTGCGCACTAAACGCATCTGTAGCTGCGGTGCCCACAACCTCGCCGGGTTTAAATTATAACATTACAGGAAGCTGGACAGGGGTCGGCGCAACTGCTGTAACTGATTACATTGCAATCTGGGAAACCGGAACATTTGTACAAGGTACCAATTCACTTAATTATACTTTTCCGGGTTCAGGAAATTATACTGTGTGCTATTACGTAGAGGATTCAAGTTTTTTTGGATCTATGTGTTATGACTCTACCTGTATAATAGTTCCTGTAAACGGAAACGGTGTTACTAATTGCAACTCAACTTTTACCGCTTATAACAACGCAAACGGCAACGTTACTTTACAGGGAACTGCAACCGTGCCTCAGGGCTGGGTTACAACTTATGTATGGAGCTACGGCAACGGAACAAGCGGAAGCGGAAATCCGGTAAATTATACATATCCTGTAAATGGTAATTATACTGTGGGACTTACCACCTATTCTTACGATCCAAACGATACTACTCAGTATTGCAGCTCATCTGCTACCGGCAGCGTAAATGTAACCAACGCAGCAGGCGGTGGTGGTTGTACACTTGTTGCAAACGTTTGGGCAAACGCTGATTCTGTAAATTCTCTGAGCTATACAATTCTTGGCACTTACTCTGGCGGTACAAATACTTCTGATTATACAATTGTAGACGGAAATATTTATTACAACGTAGATACTGTGCAGTATACTTTTCCAACATCAGGATCTTATAACGTTTGCTATTATGTTGAAGACTCAACTGTATTCGGATATTGCTTTGACTCAACTTGTGTTCTTATAAATGTTGGAAGCCCGGTTTTTGGTTGTAATGCAGCTTTCACTTTATGGCCAGATTCTTTCAACACTTCAATCTATTACGGATACAACAACAGCACCAGCGGGCCCGGTACTACTTACCTTTGGTCTTTTGGTGATGGCACCAGCTCTACAGCACAATACCCACAACACACTTATGCTTCTACAGGATTTTACCAGGTATGTTTAACTATAACAGACAGTGCAAATAGTTGCACAGATACTTATTGCGATTCTGCAGGCGTATTTAAAATGGCTGGTGGTATTTCTCAAATAAATATTATTGATCCTGCTTCTGTATCAGTAAAAGAAACAGCAAATGCAGTTAGTATAAATGTGTTCCCAAATCCGCTTACAGAAAATTCTTCTATTACTATTGCGAGTGATAAAGCAATGAAAGTGCAGATGAATATTGTAAATGTAATGGGACAAACAATTTCTACAGAACAGGTAATTGTTAACTCAGGCAAAAACAATCTTCAGCTAAAAACAAACGAATTATCTAACGGAATTTATTTCCTGAATATTTATGATGGAAATAAATTAATTAAAAACATTAAATTAGTAAAGTAAAACGGCGGTTAACTTTAACAATTTAATACCTTAACCCTCCCCATCTTGCGGGAGGGTTTCTTTTTGCGCCTCTCTAAGAATCCTGATCTCTTCGTTGCACTGCGAAATTAAAATCCTCATTTACTTGCGTAAACTGCGGTTTTAATTTCTTGTGCGCCTTGATCTCAGAATTCTTAGAGAGGCGCAACGCAGGGGGGGGGAAATTTAAATATTCATTTGCCTTCGTTAACTCAGGTTTTAATTTCTTGTGCGCCTTGATCTCAGAATTCTTAGAAAGGCGTAGTGTGAGGGGTTTGAAATATTCGATAAGTGGTAAGTACAATTTAGCAAACGGGCTTTGTAAAGAGGCTTTTTTTAATAACTTTATATTATCCCTGACTCACTTAAAAAAACAAGCAAAATGAAAAAATTTCTACTCCTTTTTTTTCTTGCCGGCGGGCTGGCAGTAAATTCACAAAACCTGGACAAGGTGGTAAGCGGCGGGCCATTCTCTGCAACTAATTACAGCGGTTTTTCAAAATTAAAGCTCTGCGGCGATGGGGGTTTTTTGATGTGTACATTAGAATATGATCCTGTTACTTATCTGCCCCTTTACACCGTTATCAGAACAGATGCCCAGCTTAATAAACAATGGATCAGTAAAATTTCTACACCCTCTTCCTCCTATTTTTCTGTTTATGATTTAGGTGAAACTCCCGGCGGCGGTTATTACGTTTTTGGAATGGATTCATACACCTACGGAATAGATGTTATTACATTGAACAGTTCAGGCTCACAAGTATGGGCAAAAGAAATTTCCGTACCAATCTCCGGCCAATATTCAAGTCCGAAAATGAAAATAAACGCGGCAGGAGAATTTATTATTATCCCGTCTCAATACGATTACATGGGCTTTGTAAGATTAGACCAAAACGGAAATTATCTTTCAGGAATGTGCTTTAAAGCCGATAGCGCAGAATGGAAAGATCCGGGCTTTGATGGAGACGTTAGGGACAGCAGCATTACACTTTCGGGTAAAGCAGGCTCAGATAATTTTTTTGTGAACACAGACTATTCAGGAAACGTAAACTGGTCATTTCGTTTTGCCGATCAGAACGGAGGCTACCATCAGCCATGGATGATAAAAAAAGCGAATGACGGAAACTTTTTGATAAGCGGATATGGATATAACGATCTTATTATGACAAGCGGAACTGCCTTTTTCATGAAGATGGATGTAGCGGGTAATATATTACTATTGAAATATTACTCTTCTTCTCTTTTTTCTATTGGGGCAATAAATAATGTTACTGAATTAAGTTCAGGTGGCTATTTACTGGAGAGTGGCGGGGCGTTTGGAATGGGTTCCGGAATTACAGTGTATTTAAAATGTGATGCTGCCGGAAACCCGGTTGTTTCTTACCCTGTTGACATTACCAGCGGAGTTTTTTCGCTCGATCAAAACGCTGTTGTATTTGGTGGAACAAAAACAAATCAAACTTCGGGGCAACCGGAATTTACTGTTCACAAAACAGATTTTAATTTCTCAAATAAATGCAATTTTTTAGATTACTACGGTTGCATAGGAGTCAATGGCCAAACCAATTTTGTTCTCCAAACTAACAGTTTTTATAAATTCGCTATGCCCAGTACTGTAAGCAATTTACCTGTAACTGTTACCTCTGTAACGCAAAACTACAGCGTAACTGACGCTTGTCTCTCTATTGGTGTGGAAGAAAACTCCATCACTCAAAACAACTCTATCTCATTATTTCCTCAACCCTCTAATTCAAACGTAACTGTTCAACTCTCCTCTCAATCTACAAACGGAGTTACAGCAGAAATTTTTTCGCTGGATGGAAAAATGATCAGCTCAGAAAAAATTAACACGAATTCAAATTCGTTTCAACTTTCAACCTCAGAACTTGCAAACGGTTTGTATTTGCTGAAAGTAATGGACGGAAAAGAAATTGTTGGTGTAAAGAAATTAATGATAGAAAAATAGTTTTCTCTTTTTGAGACAGAATTAAAAGCCGGATAATTTTTGTCCGGCTTTTTTTATTTGGATACCTTTACGCTATGTCAGTAAAAAAATTCACCAACCACCTCGCTAAAGAAAAATCTCCTTATCTGCTTCAACACGCACACAATCCGGTAAACTGGTATGCGTGGAATGAGGAGACCTTGAAAAAAGCGAAAGAAGAAGATAAATTAATTTTAGTGAGCATTGGCTATTCTGCCTGCCACTGGTGCCACGTTATGGAACACGAGAGCTTTGAAGATGA
>JACMLS010000825.1 GCA_014379485.1 Bacteroidia bacterium
AACACTGAATTCCGGTTTCCCCCTTGTGTGACAAAACCGACGGTGTAAATATTTCCGTTCTGATCTACTGCGGAGGGGACGCTTTCACGCGAATCTTTTTCTGCTAAATCGTTTACCCATTCTATGTTGGGTGCAACAAACGTTTGGGCGAGACCAAAAGTGATTGAGAGTGCAAATAAGGCAAAGAGGATTGTTTTTTTCATTCGTTTTGGTTTTAATTAAATTCAGATTTAGTGATTAATATTTTATCGTTACAATAGTAATATTAAGCCAACGACAAATTGCAGCGTTGGAAATTCATTATTTGTGAGTTGGTGCTTAATTCAGAAAAGAAGAAATTTCTTTTCCTGAAAAGAATAAAATTGATTTAGCGAAAAATAAATTTCAATCAATCTTAACCGAATTATGTACGCAACAGAACCACCCGTTTTTTAACTATTCAAATAAAGAACGATTAATTTACTAATACAGAAATAAAGCTCTTCTATATTATTACAGGACAAAAATATAAAAATGCGGTTAAATATAACCGCACCGTATTTTTTTAAATAACCAGTTTTGCTATGTGTCTGAATTAGATAAAGATAAAATACTGCAACAGCTTGGTCTACGCATAAAAAAACTGCGACTCCTGCAAAATTTATCAAGATATCAACTCGCGTTTGAGATTGGTACGTCAGAGAAACATATCCGCCAGATCGAAAACGGTGAAATAAACACAAGTGTTTTTAAAATATATCAAATAGCAAATGCGCTTGAAATTAAGCCGGAAGAAATTATCAAAGCCGGAAAAAAGTAACACTACTCATGGAGTTCCATGCACAGAAAAAAACAATCAGCCTTTACCTCTTTTAAAAAGATCAGGAAGGTTAGAAAAGAAATCGAGCGTTTTTTTAAACAGGTCAAAATACAAAGTAATGGCAAGGCTTAAAGACATAGCCCAGATAACTACAATGTTAAAACCATAGGTAGGCCAATCTGTTCCGGCAAAATACTTGCGGGGTGCAAAAAAATGCGCTCTTCCCATTTTGCTTGTTGGCATTAAAAATACCGGTTCTGCACGTTGTATAAGCCGCCCATCTTTCTCAAGAAATTTTGCGCCAAAATCATTTGAATTTCTTACAAGTTGTGCCAGGGCTTCGTTCTCGTAATCATCTTCAAAATGCAAGAGGTTCTTATCTTTATATTTTCTTAGAAACTTAAGCACTTTTTTTCCTGTCCCTTCTTTTTTAAGAAGAGACTCAAGTTTAGCAGAATCAACCGCCGTCATAGCCAGTATCATATTGTTCTTAGACTCGCGGTTAGAGTTGGCTTCTTTAATGTAAAAATTCTTTATTTCATTATTCAGCCAGCTTTTTAAAGAAAGAATAATAGGGCTTTTTACAGTACTGTCTTTTTCATCAATCACCAGGTCATTTACTCCCTGAAATTTTAATGTGGGGTGCCTCTTGGTATCATGTAATTCGCCTTCGTGTTGTATTTCGTTTCTCAGCAATTCAACATCACTGGCAAGTAATTTTTTTAATTCTGATTTTGAAGGCTGGTCTTTTGTTTTAACAGAATCAGAAAGAATTTTTTCATTTTCGTCCTGAATTTTTGCAATTTTAGAATTGATCTTGTCCATCCAGTCGCCGCTTTTCAACTCTGCCTGCAAAAACTTTTTCTCGTATTTGTATAATAATTTTTCGTACTCGTTATTTTTAAACTGATTTACTGCAAGCGCTTCAAAAGCCCAGCGCGATACCATGATCTCTCCGGCAAATGGTACCCCACCCTGTTTTGCAAGTGCAGGATTTAATTTATCGAACTTAACCAACACACCACTTAACAGTAATTGCGGAATGATTAAAAACGGAATTAAAATATAAATAGTTACCGGAGAATTAAATGCTGCAGAAATATTAAGACCCAGCATATTTGCAAAACAACTTACACTAAACAACACCAGCCAATAATCTACCCACATTCCTTTAATGCCCAGTATCAGATTTCCTACCAGAATAAAAGTAATGGTTTGTATAGAAGACATAACAAACATTATTATGACCTTACTTAAGAGATAACTAGATTTACTGAGGTTCAGAAATTTTTCGCGCTTACGGATCTTTCTGTCTTTAATAATTTCTTCTGCTGCAACGGTAAGGCCAATGAATAAAGCAACAACAACTGCCATAAACAAATAAGCGGGCATGTTCTCGTTCTCTTTAAAAACGTAACCTTTGGATGTGTCTGCGTCTGTGTTATAATACCGCACAAGAAATGCAAGAATAAAAGCAAGCACCGGAGCTTCGAGAAAATTGATCATTACATATTGTGTATTGGTCAGTTTACTCAACACATCGCGCTTAATGAAGATCAGGAGTTGTTTTAATCTGTTAGGAACCTTTAAAGTACTTTCAGGAATTTCTGCAACGCGCTCTCCCTGTTCTATATTATTTTCAATTAATTCTTTGTAATGCCCGTTCCATTCTGCCGGAGAAAATTTGCGCGTAAGTGTAGGGTTTCCGTATTCATCTACCACTTTTGTTTCAATAATATTAAAGATCTGTTCCGGATTTACGTTACCACAAGCCACGCATTCGCTTTCTTCGCTGTTTACATGGTGTACAAGGCGTTTAAAATAAATAACAGCATCAACCGGGTTTCCGTAATAGATCGGGTAACCGCCCACATCTAAAATTACCATCTTATCAAACATTTTATAAATGTCAGACGATGGCTGATGGATAACAACAAAAACAAGTTTTCCTTTAAGGGCCAATTCTTTTAAAAGGTCCATAATGTTCTCAGAATCGCGCGATGAAAGACCTGAAGTTGGTTCATCTACAAAAAGAACAGCGGGCTCACGAATTAGTTCGAGACCAATGTTAAGGCGTTTTCTTTGTCCGCCCGAAATTGTTTTTTCGAGAGGCGAACCCACTTTAAGATCGCGGGTTTCTGCAAGGCCAAGATCTGAAAGAACTTTCATAACCATTTCAGAGATCTTTTTATTTGAAAGATTTCCGAAACAAAGTTTGGCGTTATAAAATAAATTCTGATAAACAGTTAATTCTTCAATAAGCAGATCGTCTTGTGTAACCATTCCGATCACACCTTCAATCTTATCTTTTTCTGTATGAATATTTATTCCGTTAATAAGAACAGCCCCGCCTGATGGGGCTTCGTTTCCGTTCAATACATTCAGCAAGGTAGATTTTCCTGCACCAGATCCTCCCATAATACCTACCAGCTTTCCGCTTTCTTCAATCACATTTACATTTCTCAAACCCAGTTTACCTCCTTTGAATTTGAACTCAAGGTTTTGCGCTTCGAAAGAAACTTTTGAGGTAGACTTATCGGCCAGGAATTTTCCGATAATATCTGAGTAATAAATAGGTTTTACTTTTGTACTCCGGATAGAAGAACCGGGAGTAAAAATGTAAATTCTTTCTTTAAAAATATTTTGTCCGTTCAGCAGCAACTCCTGCG
>JACMLS010000826.1 GCA_014379485.1 Bacteroidia bacterium
TATCATTAATAAAAGCAATGGTTTTAATAGGGTTATAAATGGTATTGTTTCCCTGAATGCCCGTACTCGATTGGTAAATGAGCCATCCGTTATCTCCACCCAATGCAACACCGCCTGCAGGATCAGGAACAACGGTGTAAAAATTATTGCTCTGCAAACCCATTTGACTAAGTAGGGTTGACGCGGTCCATTGAGAATAGAGACCCGGTATTTGAAACATGCTCAAAAGGAGTGCAATCATGCATCGGCGAAAGCCCAACAAATTTAATATTTGAATAATTTTTTGCATGGTTTTAGATTTTGATTGTATAGCAATTTAATTTACTGTTTAATAATTTTTATGTGTTTACTTTGAATTTGCAGAAAATAAATTCCGGCTGGTTGTGCACTAAGATCAACCAGGTGCTGTGTACCGGCAACTTTTTCTCTGCTGATAATTTGTCCGGTGGAATTGTAAATTGTAAGTGTACCGATGCTCGTTTCTGATTTAATATTTATATAGTTGTTTGTAGGATTAGGATAAACAACAAGCAGCTGATCGTTAACTAAGTCCATAACAGATGTTGTAAGTGAATTGATAATTACCACCGCAGTATCCGTTAGTACAGGTGCATTGTAATCGAAAATAATGTTGGCAGAATTGTTTATTACAGTTCCCGGATTATTGCCGGCAGTTTGCTGTACACTGAACTTAACAAAGCCATGACTTCCAACTTCGTTTGCAATACTGTCTGGTAAAAGAATATTATTAAAAGTCCATTCTAAAATTCCCTGCCCGTAAATTCTAAAAGTATAGAGATGGCTTGATGCACCAGGTTGAACAGTTGCAACATCTAAATAAGAGGCTAAAGTATCTCTGATCACAACAGTAAATGCGGTATCTGTTCCTGTATTCTGAAAACGGATCATGTAAGTCAGGGCATCACTCGTATCGCAGTTCTCTTGCTTTGCATATCCGTTATTCAAAAAATCCTGCGAAGCAACTTCTTTTGCGTTCGGGTCGCATGAACCAACAATAATGTGGCAATCATGATCTGAATTGTTTGTAGTGTCGCACTCAGCATCTGTGGTGGTAATTGTTGCAAAAGCACATTCGTTTTGCTGCCCCGTTGCATTACAATCAACAGAATCCAGAACGTAAAAATTTCCGCTCTGGCCCGGTAGTACTGTTCCGATATTAAATGTGTAAGTGTTGCCTGCAAGTGACCACGGAAGATTACTGCTCAAAGGAATGATCAGATTATCAAAATTTACATTGATAAAAACATTGTTTGCAGTAACTGCTCCGTTATTTGTGTAATGAACGGTGTAACTGTTTTTAAAGCATCTTCTTAAATAAAATGTGCCAATGCTTATTGTAAGATCAGCACAATGAGAAGTTAAAGTGTCTGCAAAATCATTTCCATAAGAATTTGGTGTGAGCCAGTTTATGTTTGCCGTATAAGTTCCCGTAGCAGCGGGACAGGATTGATTGTAATACTGAGAAGGAATATGACTTATTGTATAAAGACCCGAATCAACAAAGAGTGTGTAATTACCGTTTGAATCTGTTACAGCATAATAGTTACCTGGCATTGCTTTAACCATTTTGCCGTATAAGTTCAACTCGTTTGTATCTTTTATACAATCAAGATCAAGGTCCTCGTAAATATTTCCGGTAATTACATTAATGGGAACGGGAGAAAGTTTTACCAGCCAGAAATCATAATTATTCGTGCCGGTTCCATGATGCCCGGACACATCAAAATCGTTTGAATTGGTGTTTCCTGAAACAATGAAACCACCGTCGGCAGTTTGAAAGCCGGCAGACGAAACATCTTTTAATGTGCCGCCCAAAGTTTTCTGCCATTGTAAAACGCCGGCAGCATCAATCTTTATTGTCCACACTTCAAAATTTCCGTGTGCGCCTGCAACATCTCCGTCATGCGAACTCGCGAATCCTGTAATAAAATATCCGCCATCATTTGTTTTAGAAATAGAACAAGCTCTGTCTGCACTTGTTCCCCCGTAACATTTTTGCCATTGTATTGCACCAACAGAATCTAATTTAATGACCCAGGCATCATAATTTCCATGATTACCCGTTACATCGCCATCAGTAGAATTTGTTTGAGCGCTTACTATATATCCTCCGTCGCTTGTATGTAAAACAGAGTAAGTCATTTCAACTCCCGTTCCGCCCAAAGATTTTTGCCACTGAATAGCACCAAGGCTATCTGTTTTTACAATCCAGGTATCAAAATCAGGAGTTGAGCCGCCTGTGTGATGTCCGCTTACATCTCCATCATTAGATGCGGAGTTTGTAGCAATAATGTATCCTCCATCGTATGTTGTATCAATAGTAACCTGTCTGAAATTTAAACCTTGAAGACTAACGCCAAATATTCCGTCAGTTCCTGTTCCTCCAAGACATTTTTGCCAACTAATATTTCCGGCAGCATCTAATTTTACCATCCACACATCCTGGCTTGTTCCATGAAGTCCTGTTACATCACCATCTGTTGAGCCTGTGGTTCCGCCAACAATATAACCACCGTCGGTAGTTTGTAAAATAGATTGTCCTAAATCGCCATTTGATCCGCCAAGGCATTTTTGCCATTGAAGATTTCCGTTCACATCTATTTTTACGATCCACGCATCATAATTTCCATGATTGCCGGTAACATCACCATCGGTAGAATTTGTTTCTCCGGCAATAATGTATCCGCCGTCGCTTGTTTGTATAATTGATGTAGACAATTCATAAGCGGTGCCTCCGTAAGTTTTTTGCCATTGAAGGTTTCCGTTCGCATCAGTTTTCACTATCCAGATATCTAAAAATGTACCGTGTACGCCGGTAACATCTCCATTAAGCGAGTTAGCCGCACCTGTCATAATATAACCTCCATCGCTGGTAGCAATAGTAGACATAGGAGCATCCATTCCGGTTCCTCCCATACATTTTTGCCATTGTATAGAAGGTTGGGCTGCACAATAAAGGCAGCACAGTAAAAAATTCAGTATTAAACTGAATCTGATGAGTAGTTGTTTGGTTTTCATGGGGCTTTTTTTTGTAAGGTTAATTTTGATGATCTCTTCTATACAAATTTACAGGAGTCTCATTGGTAGAATGGTAGTGTTAGCATGTATTCATGCATACGTTGATTGTCGTATTTATTTGCCCAAATGACATACTGTTGCGATAAATGGTTTTCGGTTAGTTAGTTTTGAATTTCAAACTGAATAACAAATTTTTAAAACTCTTAACCAACTAACTGTAAACCTAAAACTCAGTTACTGAACAATCAGTTTTTTTACAACAGAATTTTTCTGATCAGTGATACTGATTGAATAGATTCCTTTTCCGTATTCTGCTACGTTTAATGTTTTCGAAAATTTTCCCGTAAAATCAATTAGTGTTTCACTGTAGATCAGTTGTCCGATAGAATTTTTCAATTCTATTTTGTAATTGGTTTTTGTATTGGCAGAAAAAGAAAAAGTGAAATTTCCTTCTGATGGATTCGGATAGACAGAAAATAAATTCCCGTCAGTTACAGACTCAATTTTTGTGGTGACAAAAACAACAGGAACCGAAGAAGCAGAAGAACAGTTTCCGTTACTAGAAATTACGGTGTAAGATCCGTCCTGAATTACAGAACAAAATTGATTTACCTCACCAGGAATAAGAACCCCGTCTAAATACCATTGGTTACCTGTAGCCGCGCTTGAGCTGAGTAAAGTACCTGCCTGTGTAATAAACGGTGTGGCCGGAACTGAATCTATTGCAACAATTATCTGCATGCTGTTTGCACCTGGCTGGTTTAAACAATTTTCATTTGATGTTAATGTACAATTCACAACGTCTGCATTATTAAAGTTGTTTGCAGTAAATGAAGGGCTGTTGCTTCCTGTGTTTACTCCGTTCAGCATCCATTGGTAAACAGGATTTGTTCCGCCGTTTACTGCTACCGCGTTAAATGTAATTGCGATGCCGGCACAAACTGTATTACTTCCCATAGAACTTACAATAGAAACAGCAGGCGTTACAAAAGAATCTATTGTAAGAATAAATGTGGGGCTAATGGAAGAATTTGTGTCCAGACAATTTGCATTGGAAGTAAGGATACATTTCACTTTATCTCCTGTTATAAAAGTGTTAGATGAAAACTGAGCGCCACTGCTTCCGGTATTTGCTCCGTTTAAAAGCCATTGGTAAGCAGGTGCAGTGCCTCCGTTTGTTGGGGTAGCAGTAAATGTAACAGTTGTGCCGGCGCATGGAATAATAGTTCCGTTTGAAATATTTACAGATGGTGTAACTATCGGATCTATTATTACTGCGAGCGGATTTGAAAAAGGCCCTTGCTCAAAATTCATTCCTGCAACAGCTATAAATGCAGTTCCGCTAAAAGTATTGTTCCAGTCTACTGTGGCACTTGTTCCGTTGCCTGTAATTGTTCCTGCGTTTTGCGGCATCAAAGACCAGGTATAATCTGCTGCACCGGCAGATCCTGTTGTAGTGTAAACGGAATTAGTTGGGTTAATACAAAAAGAAGAATTTCCGGTTGGTGTTGCAGCTTGCGCAGTAGGAATTTCTATTGTAACCATTGCGGTATTTGTTGCAATAGGGCTGTTATTATCAAAAAATATTTTTGCAATATTATTGATTACTGTGCCGGGAGCGTTATTCGCTTTTTGTTTTATTTTAAATTTTACAAAACCATGACTTCCCAATTCATTGGTAATGGTATCTGTAAGATTTATGTTATTAAATGTCCAGCGTACTGCACCGTTTCCATATACTTCAAACGTGTAAGGAAAAGAACTTGCTCCTGTTTGAAGCGTGGAAATGTCAAGTGTTTGCGCATCCAGTTCATCTACCACCACCACTTTGTAAGCCGTATCATTTCCTACATTCTGAAACTTAATAGTGTATTCAAGTTCATCGCTGTTAGAGATATAATGGTTTGCAGAAATTCCTGAAGGAGAAACTGTTTTTTCGTTGGGGTCGCAGGAGTTACTTACTACAATGCAGTCAATTTCCACATCATCGTCCTGGTCATCTTGCGGCACCTGTGTAATGAATTCCATAGAGTAAGGCGCCTGTCCGCACAGTTCTTTAAATGCACGGGGTTTACTTTTTCCGGGATGTGCAGTATCCTGGTCTGCTTCTACTCTCCACGATTTTCCGTTGGCCGGAAAAGAAAGAATCAAACTATCAGAACTGTTTAGTTGGTAATTCAGATTTCCCGAAACTAATATGTTATCTGAATACACACGGTAGTTGCGCGGCGCACTCATATTTCCTGTTCCGTTATTTTTTATTTTAAAGACAACAGAATCGTTATTGCACAAACTGTTTACCATTGTGTTTGAATGATCCCAATTAATACTTGCTGCGTAACAATTGTTTGCCGGAAAAATTTCTGCTTTTGCACACACCGTTTCAAGTTGGGCAGCATTACAGGAAACCGAATCAGTAATAACAAAAGAACTGCATGCCCCTACAGCTACGGTCCCTATGTTAAAATGATACGTGTTCCCTGTAACACTGGTCCAGGGTAGTGTGCTGCTTAACGGAATGGTGGCAGCATTAAAAGTTATATCTATGTATGCGTTTTGTGCAGGTGCAGAACCGTAGTTGCAATAATTTACAACGTAATAATTTTTCTGGCAAACACGCTGTCTGTTTGTTGCAATGTCTACCCACAACCAGGAGCAAAATAAATCGGCAGTTTCAGGAAAATCAATATTTTTAATGCTATCTGTTAACTGAACAGAATAAGGAATTTGCGGACAGGTAATTTGCAACAACGGGTGTGCGGAAACAGCATCTACTGTGTAAGCACCCGTATCAGTATTTGCAATATAATATCCGCTGGTGTCGCTTGAAGCATAAAGTGAATTATTTAATTTTATGATCTGATTTGCTATCGGAAGTTCTCCGGCATCATACGCGCAATTATTATTTGCATCCACATACACATTGCCTGAAATAAAATTGTAATGACAGGTGCTGTTTGAATTTGTGCAGACAGGAATTCCTGGTACATCAACAGTTAATGTTGGAGGATGATTAGGGAGGCAAGTCAGATAGTTTGCTTTGCAATGCAATTGAGTTACACTTGTGGGAATTAGTGGAAGGCAATAAAGAGAATTATTGTCGCAATATAAATAGAGTAAACCCTGATGCAGTGCAGGTAAAGCAGTAAGCTGGTTATGATTGCAATAAACAGTAGTTAAGGATGGTGGAAGGGGAGGTAGGGCGGTGAGCTGGTTATGATGGCAAATAAGAGAAGTTAAGGTTGCCGGAAGCGGAGGTAAAGAAGTAAGCAAATTGTAACCGCAACTTAAAGAGGTCATTCCGGCAGGTAATGCTGGCATAACACTTATTTGATTTGCGCAGCAGCTAAGTAGTTTAAGAGTAGCTGGTAAGGCAGGTAAAACTGTAATTTGATTCGGGAAAAAATTATTTCCGTTAGAACAATTCTGATCTCCGCAATATAGGTACATGAGTTTTGACGGAAGTGGAGGTAAATTTGTAAGCTGGTCGTTGTGGCAGTAAAGAGTTTTAAGAGAATCAGGCAATGCCGGAAGAGTACTTAATGCGTTATAACTGCAGTTTATATAAGTTATGGTGTTTGGTAATGAAGGAAGCGCAGTTAGATTAGTCATAATACAATTAAGATAAGTGAGCGTTGGCGGCAGGGCAGGTAACGAACCGATTTGATTCCATACTTCTGAGCCACCACATCCGTAACCTGAACCACCGATTACTGTGCCCTGGCATATAAGTGTTTTTAAAGAATCGGGAAGCGATGAAGGAAGCGAGGTAAGATAGTTCATGCCGCAATTTAAATACGTAAGACCATTTGGAAGAGCTGGTAAATTTGCAAGTCTGTTTAAGCCTGTCATTGTACATCCTGAAGAATTGTAATACGTACCGCCACTGCAATCTAAATGTTTAAGTGTTGCAGGCAGCGCAGGCAAAGCAGTGAGTCCGTTGCCAACACAAACTAATTTTGTAAGTGTTGGCGGAAGTGTTGGAAGAGAAGTGAATTGATTAGATGCGCCGGGAGCATTGGTGCAGGTGTATTGACCCGCGGGAAAGCCTGAACACATAAGTGTTTTTAAAGAATCAGGCAAAGCAGGTAATGAAGTTAACATATTGAAACTGCAGTTTAAATAGGTGAGCGTATTTGGAAGTGCAGGTAAAGTTGAAACGGTATTTCCTGCAGCGCACTGCCCAACGCCTGAAAAATCAAGATAAGTTAGGGTAGAAGGTAAAGCAGGAAGACTGGTTAGTTTGTTATTGGTGCACATTAAAGTTTGCAACAATGGTGGTAAAGCAGGTAAGCCGGTTAACTGATTAATGCTGCAATTCAAATGAATTAAAGAAGCTGGCAATGTAGGAAGACCAGTCATTTGATTAAGTGTACAAACTAAATAGCTTAGTGAAGGTGGCAATACTGTTGTTGCTTTGATGCAGCCATTTACATTGGTAGATGAATAAGTAAGAGAATCTAAACCTGCGGGTAGTGTTGGAAAAGCAGGCATTGGATTTTGACTACACCACAAATATTCTAAAGTAGTTGGTAAAGGAGGCAACGATGCGAGTTGGTTGTTTCTGCAATTCAAATGTTTTAAAGCAGTAAAATATTGTATGCCTGTTAAATTTGAAATGTTCTTTAATTTCACATCTATTTTTGTTGCACTCAACACTGCCGGATTCATTGTGTCAAGACTATCAATTGTCATTGCTGTTGGAAAATTTGCAACTAAGTACGCTCTGAAATTCACATCGGGTATATATACTTTTTGAGCCTTGCTTATTTTTATTCCAAGAAAAAGAAAAATAGTTCCGATAATGATGTGAATAAATACTGACCGGCTTTTTTCTGACCGAACGGGCCCACTTGCTGTTGTGTCAATTTCAGTTACTGATTGTGA
>JACMLS010000827.1 GCA_014379485.1 Bacteroidia bacterium
CCTATCTCCTTTCCGATTGCAAGCGCTTTCTTTGCATACATTTCAGACTCTCTATATTTTTTCTGGTCAAAATAAAGTTCGCCCAGATTTATATAAACAGTTCCCTCATTCTCCTTGCTGCCGGTTTCAACAGCCACCTGCAACGCCGTTTGCAAAGCCTTTAAAGCCTCTTCAGGTTTTCCTTGGGCTGAATATATATTTCCAACATTATTGTAGCTTTCGGCAACCCCCACCCAATCATTTTCCTCTTTCTTTACTTCTATTGCAGCCATCATATTCTTCAGGGCTTCCGTCCAATTTCTTTGTGCAGCATACACATTTCCAATATTATTGTAGGAGGCAGAAACCCCAGCCTTATAATCAATTTCAATTGAAAGCTTTAAAGAGGCCAAATGGTTTTTTAAAGCGTCAGCATTGTTACCTTGTCTTTTGTACACCTCTCCTATATTAATTAAATTATTTACTTCCCATTTCTTATTCTTCATTTCTTCATTCATTCTTAAAGCAATAAAATAGTTTTTCAGCGCCTCAGGCAAATTACCCAGATTGGCGTAAACAAGACCAACATTATTGTATGCGCCTGCAATACCTTTTTTATCGTTTAATTCTTTACGTAACTGCAGCGCCTCAAGATTATACTTCAATGCCTGCGGATAATCGCTTAACTGCTGGTAAGCAAGCGCCATATTACCGCAAGCCGAAGCAAGTCCTCTTTTAAATTGTTTTTTTTCTGAAAGTGTTTTTGCCTGCCTGACGTAAAAAAGAGAAGAATCAAATTCTCCAACATACCGTAATTTTTCTGCCAGTTTAATTAAAGTAAATACTTTATTAGTGTCTTCTTTTGAAGTTTTTAATACGAGGTAGAGCGAATCGATTTGTTTTTGTTGGGGGTAACAGCATTCCGACAAAAAAAACAGTGCCACTAAGAAAAAAAACAGCTCCGGTTTTTTCATTGTGCTAAACTAACAAAAAATCAGGCGGGTGACTAATTTACTTGCAATTCAATTCCTTATCGGCCTCCTCTTTCTTTATTTTTTTTAAACGAAGAAAATCTTCGCAGGCTTTTTCTTTATTCCCAATATTTTTAAAAAGATCCTTTCTTATAACAAGCGCGTCATAATAATCCGGAGAGATCTCAATGGCCTTGTTAATGCTTTCAAATGCTTTGTCAATATTTTTGATTTGAAAATAACACTCCGCCAAATTTCTGTAAGCAAGCCGGTAATCAGGCTCTATATTTATGGCCAGCAAAAAATCATCAATTGCTTCAGTATATTTTCTCATTAATTTTTTCAGATTGCCGCGGTTATTATAGATCATAGCAAAATTCTTATCAAAACTAATTGCACGATCGTAATTCTCAAGTGCTTTTTCGTACTGTCCCATTTCTTTGTAAGTGTCGCCCATCTGAAAATACGGAACTGCCCAATTTGGTTTTAATTTAATTGCTTTCAGAAAAGATTCTATTGCCTCATCGTATCTTTTCAGTTCTTTTAAAATAGTTCCCCTGTCAGAAAATCCCCACTCAAAATCAGGCTTCAGCTCTGTAACTCTTGTAAAATCTTTCAGAGAACCATTTAAGTCTTCCAACCCCTGTTTAACCCCTCCGCGTTTATAAATCACAGCAATATTATCCGGGTCAAGACTATCGGCACTATTCAAATCCTTTAAAGCCGCTTTTTCATTCCGCATTTTAATGTAGCTTTCTGCTCTTGTAAAATAATTACTGGCAACAGAAGGCATCACTGCAATTGCTTCCGTATCCCACGCAATCATTTTTCTAAGTAATTTATACTTTGAAGTATCCAGATCGTAATTCTCAGGCATTGCTTGCCCGTTGGAGAAAAGAGAAACGAATAGAAACAACACAAATAAACTATAACTATGCGTTTTCATCATCGCCAACCAATTCAGAAAATAAAAAATTCTTAACTAAATTTGCTTTTATGTAAGAGAGTTTCAGTATAAGGTGTAAGTATAGAGTATAAGGGAAATCAACTCTTAACTTATAGCCATTAACTTACAACTAATCTCTGTTAACTCTCCTCACAATACATTCATACTCTGCTCCTTTATTTTCTCAAGCTCATCTTTCATCTGAACCACAATTTTCTGAACGGTAGCATCGTTGGCTTTTGAGCCGATAGTATTGATCTCTCTTCCGATCTCCTGAGAAATAAAATTCAGTTTTCTGCCGCAACCAGGTTCTTTCATTGTATTTAGAAAATAATCAAGGTGAGTTTTCAAACGCACTTTCTCTTCGGTAATATCTAATTTTTCCATATAAAAAATAAGTTCCTGTTCAAAACGGTTCTTGTCAATTTTGTCTTGCGGAATCAATTCGTCAAGGTTGTTTTTTATCCTGTTCCGCACATTTTCCAAACGGGCAGCATCAGATTTTTCTACTTCTGTTAAACACCCTGCAATTAAATTTATACGTTTGGTAAATTCCTGTTCCAATGTTTTTCCTTCTGTTTGTCTGAAGGTGATGAGTTTTGCAATCGCTTTCTGGCAGGTGGCCCACACTTGTTTCCACTCTTCATCCGTCAATTCTTTTTTCTCTTGCTTAAACACATCGGGCAAACGCAATACATGCCCCATCACATCTGTCTTAGAATTCATTTTTTTTGCAAGCGCATCTATCTGCTTAAAATAATTTTCTGCCATAGCAGAATTAATTACTGCAGAAGGTTCATCTGTTTTATAATCTACCTGTATACTTAAATCTACTTTACCACGATCAAGCAAATGCTGTATCTCTGTGCGCAATTCCATTTCTTTCTCACGAAAAAACGAAGAAAGCCTCAAATTCAGATCGAGTTGTTTACTGTTCAAAGATTTAATTTCTACAGAAACTGTTTTGTCTGCAAAATCTTCTGTCGCTTTTCCAAAGCCGGTCATTGATAAGATCATAAACGGGGTTTTATTTTATTTATTCATTAAAAATACACAAAAGAAAATTAAAAAGATTTTAAAACTATCTCAAGCATCTCATCAGTAAAATCAAGATGTGTAACAAACCTTACTGTCTGAGGACCAAACGGAGCGAATTTGATTCCGTGTTCATTCATTTTTTTTACAAATTGCTCCATTGGCATTGTATCATCAAGATCAAAAATTACAATGTTCGTTTCTGCTGGCAAAACATTTTTTACATAAGAAACTTTTGTGAGTGCGTTTGCAATTGCTTTTGCTTTTGCATGATCCTCTTTAAGCCGGCTTACATTATTATCTAATGCATAAATTCCGGCAGCAGCAAGGTAACCAGCCTGCCTCATGTTTCCTCCAAAAGTTTTTCTGAACCTTCTGCATTTTTTTATGAAATCTTTTTTTCCCAAAATGAGCGAACCAACAGGAGCGCCCAATCCTTTACTCAGGCAAACAGAAATACTATCAAACAATTCTCCGTACTGCTTTGGTTGCTCTCCTGTTTCAACAAGCGCGTTAAAGATCCTCGCCCCGTCAAGGTGAAATTTCAGTTTTTTTTCGCGGCACATTTCACTGATTTTCTTAATCTCATTCAGCTCATAATAACTTCCGCCTGCTTTATTCACTGTGTTCTCAAGACTCACAAGACTTGTTGCAGTGAGCCAATCAAAATCCGGGTTAATTGCCGCTTCAATTTGTTTTGCATTCAGTCTTCCCCTGTCTCCTGGCAGTAATTTTGCCTGCACACCACTATTAAAAGCCATTCCGCCGGTTTCATGGTGGTAAATGTGCGAATTCATATCGCAAATCACTTCTTCTCCGGGCTGTGTATGAGC
Source organism: Bacteroidia bacterium (assembly GCA_014379485.1). GTDB lineage: Bacteria > Bacteroidota > Bacteroidia > B-17B0 > Aurantibacillaceae > AM-1111. The sequence goes on from JACMLS010000827.1 coordinate 3,765, forward strand.
TTTAATGGCGAGCTGGTTGGTCATGGTACCGCTTGCGCAAAACAAACCTGCCTCCATTCCAAAAAGGGCTGCGGTTTTTTCCTGCAATTTGTTTACGGTGGGGTCTTCGTTAAATACGTCATCACCTACTTCGGCATTCATCATAACTTTCAGCATTTCTGCCGATGGTTTTGTTACTGTATCACTTCTAAGATCAATATTCATAAAATGTAATTTATTGTAATTGGTTGTGCGGTGTCTAATCAATTATTTAAATAAAAATTCTCTTGTTCCTTTCTCTCGTCCCCGTTCACTTTTTCATTATCTTTGGAAGAATGAAAAAAAACATTTTAATTTTCTTTTTCTCCATATTGATTCTGGGCCTTTCAGCTCAAAAGGAATGCTGGGTTTTATTCAAATATAAAGGGAATTTTAATAATTACATAGCAATTTCAGATTCTTCATCTCTTCCTGTAAATCCGCTCTTTCTTGCGCAATTGAACGAAGCCGGCGTTAAAGTGCTGAACAAAAGTAAATGGCTTAATGCGGTATACGTTAAAGCAACAGAAAAACAGATAGGCAAGATCAAA
>JACMLS010000828.1 GCA_014379485.1 Bacteroidia bacterium
GAGGTTTATCTTAATTTATTCAAACCGATATCTTAAATACATCGAAAAATAACCAGGTTCTCCTTTAATTCCAAGGCCATAGCCAGTGGCATAATAATTCTCTTTCCCTTTTGAATTTATTTTTATCGTTTGATACCCTGACTCCCAAATATACACGAAGCAGCCAGCAGTTTTCCTATAGTAATCAAATTTCCATTTATAAACTGCCGACTCGTATTCGCGGGCACGAATAAGAAATATTTTAATATATAAAGTGTCCGTTAATTTTATGAGTTCTGACTCGTCTTTTATGGTTAATGAAAATTCTGATTTTGGACGAACAGTTGGACCACTGAGTTCAACCGAATCCACTATGAGGTTCAGATTTAAAGCGTTCTTAAAAGTTTGTACGTTGTTGTTGGCAATTGCAATTTTTACATTTTCAATACAGTCTCCGGGTTGTGGATCTACGCGCCCAATCGGGTTGTTTGTAAAATCTATGTCTGTGCCATTTGTTTCAGCATAAAATTTCTCGTCCTCTAAAACGCCATTCACATAAATTTCATCAAAGTTTCTCTTGCCTTCTTCAGTCCAATGTTCCTGTAAACCGTTTTGAAGGCGTTCGCTAAAGTTTTGCCTTACATTGAGTTTTCCGTTTAAATGATAAATCAAGCCTACACCTTCAATTTTACCTTTTTTATAAAAATAGCTTGTGTTAAGTTTTCCATTATCATAGTAAATTTTCTGCAGCCCATGAAACAAGCCGCTGTCAAGATTCAAATCAAATTTCAACTTTCCTTTTTTGTCTTTACAAATTACATTTCCGGAAATTAAAGTGTCTACACCCATTTTATAAACCATCTCAGAAACCGGAATGTATTTGAATGTATATGGTTTTAGTGAGATCGAATCGTCATTAATATAAATCTTCTTTTTGTTTTTTTGTGCAGTAAGTGCAGAAACACTCCAAAGGAAAAACATGAAGAATAGAATTCGTTTCATTAAGTGGGAATTTTAAAGCATAACGCCAAAACAAGAAAAAGTTATAGAACAGGTCAAAGGAATTTGCTTGTTTATTTTACATCAATGTTAATGTCGTTTCTCAAAAATCCTGAAGCATAAAGTAAGGCTTCATTAATTGCTTCTTCAGAAAGAAGTGGATGTGTTTTAATAATCTCTTCTTTGTTTGCTCCTGAGGCAAACCATTCAATTACCAGGTCAACACTGATTCTCGTGCCTGAAACACATGGTTTTCCTCCAAGAATGGTCGGGTTAGCAGAAAGAGGATGAAATTTTGGCAACATGAAAATTTTCAGCTTACTTCGTCAGCACCTCAACAATAGGATTTCCAATACAACCATTGGGATATTCAATACTTAAAATTTGTGCAATGGTAGGCGCAATGTCTGTGATCTCTACTCTTTTTACTGTTTCACCTTTTTTAATTCCGGCCCCGTAAAAAATTAAAGGTACGTGTGTGTCGTAGCTGTAAGGCGCACCGTGCGTTGTTCCTTTCTTTTCGTATTCCATCCATCCCACACCGTAATTCACTAACAGATCTCCGCTTAATTTATGGTTGTAGCCGCGTTGCATTAAATATTTCATTGTGCCGGTCTCAAAATTTGCGTTGCGCATATCTCTGTAACTGTAAACTTCTGCAACACCAGACCTTGTCATAAGCCAGGCAGAAAGATTTCCGATCACTTCGTCTTTATTTAATTTTTTATTCCACAAAACCACATCGTTTAAAAAAACCTGCTGGTTGCTGTAACTCAGAGCAAGAGAATCGCCGTAAGTTGTAAATAAATAAGTGCGGATCTCTTTCTGCAAAACTGCATCGCTCAGCAAGCCGGTTGGAATTTTATTGTCTTTTAAATATTCAGAATTATCTGCCGCTCCATGATCTGCTGTAAGAAACACAACAAAATTTCCGGCGCCTACTTCCTTCTCAATTGTTTTTAAAAATTCTTCTATGTCTTTGTCCAAACGTAAATACACATCTTCTACTTCAATTGCACGCAATCCGTAAGCGTGCGCAATAATGTCTGTAGAAGAAAAACTCACACATAACATATCCGGAAATTCGTCTTTACCCAATTGCTCATTTTTTAAACATTCAATGGCAAGATCTTTTGTAATGCTGTTTCCGTAAGGTGTATAAGCTATTGCTTCAAATTTCTTTTTCTCGATGATCTTTGTATAATCGTAAGGA
>JACMLS010000829.1 GCA_014379485.1 Bacteroidia bacterium
CTGCTTCGGGACCAATGTCTAACAGTTCATCTGCTGCGCGCATTATATCTTCATCGTGCTCAACAACAATAACTGTATTCCCTAAATTTCTTAATGAAGTTAAAACGGTAATTAATCTTTCTGTATCGCGCGGATGTAAACCTATACTCGGCTCATCTAAAATATATAAACTTCCAACCAAAGAACTTCCCAATGAAGTGGCAAGATTAATTCTTTGAGATTCTCCGCCGCTTAAAGTATTTGCAACACGGTTCAAAGTAAGATATCCTAAACCAACGTTACATAAAAATTGTATGCGCGATGTTATTTCTATAAGCAAACGCTTTGCAACTTTTGTATCGTGCTCGTTAAATTTTAAATCGTCGAAGAATTTTTTTAATTTTTCTATTGGAAGTAAAACAAGTTCAGAAATCCCGGTGTCAGCAATTTTAACGTAGTTGGCATCTTTGCGCAAACGTGTACCATTGCAATCAGGGCAAGTTGTTTTTCCCCGGTAACGGGCCAGCATTACTCTATATTGAATTTTATAACTCTGTGATTCTACAAAATCAAAAAACTGTTTTACACCAACAATTCCTTTATCACCATGCCACAAAAGATCGTATTGTTTTTTTGATAACTCGTTAATTGGTTTGTGTACCGGAAAATCTACTTTATGCGCTTTTAAAATAAATTTCTTTTTGTATTCACTCATGCTTTCGCCGTTCCAGCAGGCAACAGCGTTTTCATAAACAGAAAGATTTTTGTTTGGAAATACGAGATCAGGATCAATACCAATTATACTACCAAATCCTTCGCAGGTTTTGCAAGCGCCAATAGGATTATTGAAGGTAAAAAAATTTACATCCGGCTCATCGAATTTTATTCCATCCATTTCAAAACGATCAGAGAAATGCAAAACATTTGCCTGCGCTGAATTTTTTTTAGATTTTTCGTTCAGGTATTTCACTTTTGGTTCTGCAGCAATAGAAAGTTCTGCCGCTTCCTCTTCCTGCTCTGTAATATGAACCATACATTCTCCCTGTCCTTCAAAAAAACAGGTCTGCACACTGTCGCTTAAACGGTTTGATAATTCTTCTTTATCCGTATAAATATCCAGCACCACCCGGTCTATCAATAAAAACAACTGATCTGTACTTTTTAAAGAGGCAATTTCATCTTCCTCTAATTTTCTCACTTCGTTTTTGTAAAGTACCCGCGAAAAACCTTGCTGTTTTAAAATTTGCAGATGTTGTTTAAGGTTTCTGCCTTCTGAAATAAAAATTTTAGCGAGCAGCATAATACGGCTTCCGTTTGGCAATTCTAAAATAGAATTTACCACATCAGATACAGTATGCCGCCTTACAAGTTTTCCGCTAATAGGCGAATATGTTTTACCGGCACGCGCAAATAAAAGTTTTAAGTAATCGTAAATTTCTGTCGTGGTGCCAACTGTAGAACGTGGGTTTCTTGAAATTACTTTTTGCTCTATAGCAATTGCCGGAGAAATTCCTTTAATATAATCTACCGGCGGCTTTTCATGCCTTCCTAAAAACTGCCGCGCATAAGCAGATAGACTTTCTACATACCTTCTTTGTCCCTCTGCATATAAAGTATCAAAGGCCAGCGAAGATTTTCCTGAGCCAGAAAGTCCTGTTATTACTATCAGTTTATTTCTTGGCAGAGCAACATCCATATTTTTTAAATTGTGGGTGCGCGCGCCTTTTATAATAATAAAGTGCTTGGGGTCTAATTTTGAAATATCTTTTTTAACAATTGCCACAGAAAAATTTATTGGAAATGCAAATTTACGTGGTTTATGCCCCCATTTTCCATTTAATTCTCAGTTAAAAGCGCTATTTTTTAACAG
>JACMLS010000830.1 GCA_014379485.1 Bacteroidia bacterium
AAATGAAATAATACCTAAAAAACAAAAACGCAGCATTTTAAAATGGATCTCGTAAAAAAGAAAATATCCGGCGTTTCCATTTTAGAAAGTTTGGTTGCCATGGCGATCATTTTACTAACGCTTGCTTTGAGCGCAGGCGTCTACGCAGGAATCGCGAGCAATAAAAAAGGAATGAAAACAGTTTTATTCCAAAACGAATGCGAACGAATTTTTAGTGAACTCGAAAAAGAAAAAACGCCCGAAAACAAAATCATTTCTGAAGAGAGTTTTAATTACGAACTAAAAATAAAACCCTACATGAATTCTAAAAACCTTTCTGAGGTTGCAATTGTTGTTTACGAAAAACAAAATGAACAGGAAGGAAAAAACAAGGGAGGAAAAAAACTATTCGAATACAAACGCCTTTTACTAAATGAAAACAAAAATGATTTTTAAGAGTATTAAACTACCTGTTACACACAGTACGCCAGGATTGTCGCCTGTGCATGGATCGCCGAGTGCGCTGCTAACGGCCCTTTGGTGCGAACCGCCAGAGTTCCCGGCAATGACGCGTGGACGTGTGCGACAAGGGAACTCTGGCGGTTGGCGAAGGGCCTTGATTTCTTTTGGTACTTTTCTTGATCAAGCAAGAAAAGTACGGGAAGCTGTAAACTCCTCTTCAGTGAAAACAACACGCCTCGCCTACGAATAGATTGTACACCCAAATAACGAACAGATTGCAAAGCACATCAAAAAATGATCTCCAAAAAAATAAAAGGTTTTTCTCTCATGGAAGTACTATTCAATCTTATTTTAATAAGCATTGTAATAAGTTGCGGCTACCTCGGATACAACTACGCCTTCAACGACCTAAACCTCTTCAACAAAGTAAACACAGAAATAAGTGAGTTTGTTCAATTCAACAACGCATTCGTAATCGACCAAAGCAAATGTTCAATAATAGAAAGAGAAAGTGAACTACTAAAACTGAAATCAGATTCTTCCGGAAATGTCATTTACACATTCAATAAAAACAATGTAACGAGAACAAAAAATGACTTAACAGACACTTTTCATCTAAAAACACTTTCAATAAATTGTTTGTACGACAAAAAAGAAACTGAACGGGGAATTATTGAAGAAGGAAATTTTACATTGGAATGCGCAGGCAAAAAAATGTTCAGCTCATTCTCAAAAAAATACGATTCATATCAATTACAAAAAGCAGACTCAATAAACGCAAGTCATGGAGATCAGGTTAGATGAAATAAAACGAACAGCGAGAGTAAATGCTGTTGCGCAGGAAAAAACGGAAAGTTCCGGCATTTTGTCTTTACTCAATAAAGACATCAGCTTTGGCGGAAATTCTTTTAACGAACAAAAAAAAGAAAAACTCTATTCAGACATTGAATTGCTATTGAACGCCGGCCTTGATCTTAGCGTAATTTTTGACCTGCTCATTGATGAATGTAAAAACAAAAAGGAAAAAGAAATTTACGAATCTGTAAAAAAAGATCTTGTAAAAGGGAAGTCTTTTTCTAATTCGTTACAGGACAAAAAACATTTTTCCAAATACGAGTACATCAGCATTAGAATGGGCGAAGAAAGTGGTAAACTGAATTTAGTTTGCAAAGAACTCGCACGTTATTTCTCCGGAAAGATCCGACAGAAAAAACAAATCAAAGGTGCGCTGGTGTATCCATCCCTGGTAATGGGCACTGCCCTACTGGTTCTAACTTTTATGTTGAAATACGTTGTTCCTATGTTCGTGCAGATTTTCAATCAGAATAAAGTGGAATTACCTTACATCACAAAAGTGATTATTAAAATCTCTGAGAATTTTTCAGTAGTCCTTTATTCTGCTTTTTTTATTATCGTTGCATTCACAGCAATTCGTTTATGGCAAGGCAAAAAAGATTGGTACAGAAAACTTGCCGCCAAATTGCTTTTAAAAACTCCTTTCTTCGGCCCTTTGTATCATCGAATTTATCTTGCGCGTCTCTGTTACTCCATGCAATTGCTTCTCTCATCTAAAGCAATGCTCACAGATGCAATTGACCTGGTAACTCAAATGGTAGGATTTTTTCCCTTCGAAGAATCACTAAAAAAAATAAGATCTGAAATTGTAAAAGGAAAATCGTTTCATCAAAGTATTTCTCAATTCAATGTCTACCCGGGCAGAATGGTTTCTTTACTGAAAGTTGGAGAAGAAGTAAATCAATTAGAAAACGTTTTTGGAAAACTAGGCGCTCAGTTTGCAGACGAAGCGGAACTGAAAACAAAATCGTTGAATTCAGTACTGGAACCGGTGCTGATCCTTTTTATCGGGGCAGTAGTTGGCTTTATTTTAATTGCCATGTACATTCCAATGTTTAAGATTGGCGATGCAATTGGGTAATTGATTTCTGTCCGCAATGTTAAATTTTGCAGAATTCTTCATTTGAAACCTTCTTTACTCAATTGACGGATGGTTTTTTTACTTTGAATAGCGATATTTGTAACGGATACCGCCCCTTTCACTATGTCCGAACAAGAAGCCGTGCAAATCTATTTTTCTATTAAACAACTTCTTGAAGTTGAATCTGACAATTTTAAAAAATCTGAACTGATAGAACTGGAAAAAAAATATGCAGTTGCCGTTAATCAGCTTAAAAAATTTCGACTTGAAGCATTTACTGTTTTTAAAACAAAATTACTTTGTGATATTTTTGAAAAAATTAATGAAGAAATGAAGCCTTCTACAGAGGGCAAAATTACACTTGCGCAAGGAATTGAAAATGATTACGGCCTTATTTTAAAGAT
>JACMLS010000831.1 GCA_014379485.1 Bacteroidia bacterium
TAATCACATAAAATTCAGAAAGCCGCAGAAAGGAAAAGTGATCAGAAAAATTCTGGTCATAAGGCTTCAGGCTGCCGGAGATTTTTTTGTGACTTTGCCTTATATCCAAGACCTGAAAAGAAAAATGCCCGCAGGAACAATTATTGACCTGATCATCAGAGAAGAATATGCAGATATTCCGAAAACTTTTAACCTGTTTGATTCAATTTATATTTTGCGGGGAAAAAGAAATACGAAAAAACAATTGCTGTGGTTCTTTTTAATGTGGCCGAAATTATTCTTTAAAAAGTATGATGTTGTACTTGATCTTCAGAACCACAGACTCTCTGCTGTTATGCGTTTTTGGCTCTTCGTAAAAGCTTTTAGTGTGTTAGACCGCACATCAACAGATTACGCAGGAGACAGGTTTAAAAACACTATTAATGCGCTTGAAATTGCTGAAGTAAAATTCAGTTACCTGGATAGTTTAAAAAATGTAAACAAAGACCTTCTATTTGAAAAATCCGGATTGAAAGCGGGAGAAAAATACGTTTTGATAAATCCGGCAGGAGCCTTTGAAAACAGAAATTGGGAAAAAGAAAAATATGTTCAGTTCTGCAAATTGTGGTTGCAAAAAGTTGAACCCGATGCAAAATTCATAGTGTTGGGAATTTCAAAAATAAAAGAGAAAACAGATTACTTTAACCAGGAATTGGGAGAAAAACTGATTGACCTTGTAAACAAAACAACGCTGACTGAAGCGATACACATTATAAAAAACCTTCACCTTACAATTTCTGAAGATTCAGGTTTAATGCATATGAGTTATTCGCTTGGCGTACCAACAATCGGGATTTTAGGATCAACAAGAAACGACTGGACCAATCCTAATTTACCAAACACCTACTTTTTCAATTCATCTGATCTTGAATGCGGAAATTGTATGCTGGAAAAATGCAGGTTTGCAGAAATAAAATGTCTTACAAGAATTACCCCGGAGAATGTGTTGAATGCCGCAGTTGAATTGCTTGGAAAACAAAGTAAGAAATAGACTTGGTTACGCTCGCAAACTTTCTTGTTGCCACTCCCGACAAATTTGTCGGGATCGCGTATTACCACAGATTTTAAGGCGCAGATTTTATTTTTTTAATTCTTTTCCAATCTGCAAAAATCTGCGATCCAGATATCTTATGCTACATATAAAATAGTCCGATCTGCTTGTCTTTTTTATATGTAGTATTGGTATTATGTGTATCAAGACTAAAACCGGTTTTTCCGATTCCAGAGGAATCACACATTTTAAACACAATCGCAAAAAAGAAATCGACTCCGGATGGAGTCGCACCGGCAATAATTACAAATGGACTAAGACCCTTCGTATTCAAACCATTTGTTCGACTCCTAGCGGAATCGCAGGTCTATTTTTTACATCTTTTTAAAATGTGTGAATCCTCCGGATTCAAGAAATAAACTGTTTTCGGAAAAATTAAAATTATCTTGACGAAAATACTATAACTATCGGAATTGCATTAAAAATGAAATCGCTTTCTGCTAAAGTTTACTTTGTCAAATGAATGTGATTCCTGTTCACAATACCAATCACTTTACCTGTAAAATGCTCGCCCACAAAAGGAGTGTTTTTAGATTTTGACTGAATGTTTTTTTCTGAGAAGCTCCATTCAGCCGCAGGATCAAAAATGGTGAGGTTGGCTTTTTCTCCTTCTTTTATTTCAGGAATTTTAATGCCAAGGATCTTGCGGGGATTTATGGCAATTAAATTTACGATCTGCTCTGTTGAAAGCTTTTTTCCGCAAGAAGTTTGAATGAGAGCAAAAGCAGTTTCAAGGCCAA
>JACMLS010000832.1 GCA_014379485.1 Bacteroidia bacterium
AGTCCTATATCATTCGTATAATTTCATCTTCCATTAACATTCTTTGGAACAATTATTGCTTTTGCAGTTCTTGTGAAATCAATTTCAAAATATAGTTTCCTCTTTTTTGTTTTTGTATTTGCGAAAATTTCTCTTGCGCAAAATAATGCCGATGAAAATGCGCCTGTTTTAAAGTTTGAAAAAGACACCATGAATTTTGGAACCGTGGCATGGAATTCTGATCAGGTAAGAATAATGAAATTTACTAATATTGGAAAAAGTCCTTTGGTCATCTCGCGTTCTACCGGAAGTTGCGGATGTATTGTAACAGAGCATTCCAAAGAACCAATACTGCCCGGTAAAAGCGGGTTCATTAAAGTACGTTACGATACAAAAAGACCGGGACCCATATACAAAGTAATAACTATCGAATCAAACTCCCGATCATATGTAAACGTAGAAACTGTAAAAGGAAATGATGAAACCGGAACTTTGCAAACTGTAATTGTAAAGAAAAAAATCCCAAGCACATTTCCATTAATAGGAAAAATTTTACCGCCTCCGCCAACTTCTGAAGAAAATTTTCAGACAGAAAAAAAAACGGACTGACAGAAAGAGCTTTTTTTGTAAGGGAGATATAAGACACTAAGATATAAGACTGGTGCACAAGATTTTCAAGCCGAAAACCCTAACAGCCCAATCTTATATCCTATATCTTTTTCTCTTATATCAAGCCATAAAACTCATTTGAGCCGGACAACCCTGTCGCGATTTTCTTTAGTTTTGTCTCGTTAAAAATGTTTACAAAAAAACTTCATAAATGGTATGCAGAGAATAAACGCTCTTTGCCCTGGCGGGGCACTAAAGATCCTTACAAAGTATGGCTGTCTGAAATTATTTTGCAGCAAACGCGTGTTGAACAGGGAATGAGTTATTATTTAAAATTCACTGAAAATTTTCCGACAGTAAAAGACCTTGCAAATGCTAAAGAAGATAAGGTGATGAAATTGTGGCAAGGTTTGGGATATTACAGCCGCGCAAGAAATTTACATGCGGCGGCGAAGCAAATAGTGAATAGGGGTGAGGCAATAGGCAATAGGGGAAAGGGAATGGAGAATAAAATTTCTTTTCCGGATTCTTATGATGAGATAATAAAATTAAAAGGTGTTGGGCCATATACCGCTGCGGCAATTTCTTCTATCTGTTTTAACGAAGCGAGGGCTGTTGTAGATGGAAACGTTTATCGTTTTTTAGCGCGCTTGCATGGAATAAAAACACCAATCGATTCTACGGGCGGAAAAAAAGAATTTCAGTTGCTGGCCAATGAGTTACTGGATAAAAAAAATGCGGGCGAGCACAACCAGGCTATGATGGAATTTGGGGCAAGGCATTGCAAACCCCAAAATCCATTATGCGAAACCTGTCCGTTTGTAGAAACATGTTTTGCGGCCAGGAAAAACGCTGTAAACAGTTTTCCGGTTAAGGATAAAAAAACAAAAGTTAGAACAAGACATTTTGAGTATTTTGTTTTTGATGTAAAGGGAAAAACTTTTTTAAAGAA
>JACMLS010000833.1 GCA_014379485.1 Bacteroidia bacterium
AACCTATGAACTTGTTGAAAACAATATAGAACTTGCACCCGCAAATAAAATGGAAACAGGTTCTTTTAAACTTCGCTTTAAATGCGGAGAAAAAAGATATTTGCTCACTGACAGAAAGATGCTGAAAACCGTAAACGGATGGAAACTTACAAAAGCGATTTACCTCGAAATAAAAGACGCAAAAAAAGAGGATGAAGCTGTTAACATAGAAGCTGCTACAATTGATTCTGTAATGAAGGCGCAGATCTCTGAGATGCAATTTCAAATGGACTTACAAACAAAAATGAAACAAATAGCCGATTCAACAAGGATGTCCGACTCACTGCGGAAAGCGCAGGAATTGCAGTTTCATCAGAAAAAGAGAAAGGGAAAATGATTTCGCCATTAAGGTATTCGCTACGCGACCAGAAAAATTTGTTTGTGTTAGTTCTTAACCAGTAGGTCATCGCTACGCGACTATTGAGACGAAAAGCAAAGTTTTGTAGACTAATTGGCTGCAAATTATATTCTGAATTCCTCATCAGCCTCAGAGAAAACTCCTTCATCTACTCAGAAATTGAAAAAACCTTTTAGAGTCAGCTATTTTATCCCAAAAGAATCCAACCACTTTAAAGAATCCGGAAAAGGAATTTGCAATTCAGAAAAATCTTTTCTCGAAAGCAGCAACCTGTGGTTGTTAATATTTGTTGAATCGTATATAAGTGGTAAACTAACAAAAAGCCATTTTTTCTCCAACGAAGAGATCAAATCACCATCAAAAATGACCTCACGGTCTTTTATTATAATGGTGTAATGTGCCTTGCTTCTCTCTTTGGAAGCAGCCGGTTTATATTCATAAACTGTACAACGGGTAATTACCCCGTTTTCTTTTAAACTGCATTGCCAGTAACTATCAAATAAATACTTCCCTACAAAACCAATAATACAAACTATGATTACAACAGCAGGAAGATAACGACGGGGTTTTTTGCCGTCTATCTTTTTCGCGAATAAAAAATTATTGTACAACTTTCAAAAAATCAATTATATGCAAACTAAAAAACAAGGGACAAAAAAGACTCGTGCGACAAAATAACAGGAGAGAGACTTTTTATTTACCAGCGCAAAATTTATAATTTTACATTCAACATTTATAATTATTTCCTTACATATTCCTCCTGTACTGCCCTCCCACTTCAAACAGTGCGTGTGTAATCTGTCCCAAAGAACAATATTTCACCGTTTCCATTAAATCAGAAAAAATATTGCCGTTTACAATGGCGCTTTGTTGAATTTGATGAAGCATTTCTTTGCCTTTTTCTTCGTTAGATTTCCAAAGGTTTTTGATGGTGTTGATCTGGAATTCTTTTTCTTCGGTAGTAGAACGAATTACTTCTTGCGGAATGATTGTTGGAGAACCTTTTGAACTTAAAAAAGTATTTACTCCTATTATCGGATATTCTCCGTTGTGTTTTAATGTTTCGTAATACAAACTTTCTTCCTGAATTTTTCCGCGCTGGTACATGGTTTCCATGGCACCAAGTACTCCACCTCTTTCAGAAATGCTGTCGAATTCGCGGAGCACTGCTTCTTCTACAAGGTCAGTGAGTTCTTCAATGATGAAAGAACCTTGCAAAGGATTTTCGTTTTTCGCTAAGCCTAACTCGCGATTGATAATTAACTGAATGGCCATTGCACGGCGCACGCTTTCTTCTGTTGGTGTTGTAATTGCCTCGTCGTAAGCGTTGGTGTGTAGCGAATTGCAATTATCGTAAATAGCATACAAAGCCTGCAATGTTGTGCGGATGTCGTTGAAATCAATTTCCTGCGCATGCAGCGAACGACCTGAGGTCTGGATATGATATTTCAGCATCTGGCTACGCGAGTTCGCACCGTATTTATTCTTCAGCGCTTTCGCCCAAATTCTTCGTGCCACGCGTCCGATCACTGAATATTCAGGATCAATTCCATTGCTGAAAAAGAATGAAAGGTTTGGTGCAAATTCATTGATGTCCATTCC
>JACMLS010000834.1 GCA_014379485.1 Bacteroidia bacterium
AAAAGAACAAATATTTCTTTTGTTTCCTTATCCTGGTTAAAGAAATTTGGCGGAGAGAAATTTGACGCAATGAGTTTTTTGTTTGAAAAATGGCAAGATGGAAAAACAGCACTCAGCTCTTTGGAACGTGCCAACGAGATCTTTAAAAGTTATTATTTCTCAAAAATAAATCCTTCTGTCATTCAGAAAATTGAATTGGAATTTATTATTTCTTTTTCTGCCGTACTTAACCGCTTAAACGATCTTGTAAATGAAAACCCGGCTGTGAACGATCTGCAATCTGTTTTTCAGTTACTGAAACAAGTGGTGGCAGAAAAAACAGTTCCTTTTTTCGGAGAGCCCTTGGCAGGTTTGCAATTAATGGGTGTTTTGGAAACAAGAACGCTCGATTTTGAAAATATAGTTGTATTGGGAATGAACGAAGGGATTTTGCCCGCAGGAAAAGGTGGAAATTCTTTCATTCCTTATGACCTTAAAAAATATTTTGGTTTGCCTTTGGGAAAAGATAAAGATGCCGTTTACGCCTACCATTTTTACCGATTGCTTCAGCGCACAAAAAATGTTTGCCTTGTTTACAATACAGAGAGCGACACTTTTGGTTCAGGAGAAAAAAGCCGTTTCCTTACGCAAATAGAAATGGAGTTGCCGGTAAAAAATCCGAATGTAAGCATTACGAAAAAAATTCTTGGAGGTGTATTACCAAAACATTCTTCGCACGAAATTTCTATTTCAAAAGATGAAAGTTCTTTGTTGAAATTAGAAAAAAAGTGTGATCCCGCAGAAAACAGGTCAGGACTTTCTCCCAGCTCACTCAATTTATTTAAAGAGTGTTCGCTAAAATTTTACTTTAAATACATTGCTTCTGTAAAAGAAGAAGATGAAGTAGAAGAAGATATGGAAGCCGGAACATTTGGAAGTATTTTGCACGGTACGCTTGAAAACCTGTACAAGCCTTTTGAGGAGAAAATTCTAAAAAAAGAAAATCTCGGATTTGGTGAAAAAGAAATTCAAAAAGAAATTTTAAAAGTTTACAATGAAATTTACCAGGAAGAAGGATTTTTGAAAGGTAAAAATTTATTGGCCGTAAGCATTATTGAAGTATATGTAAAAAAAATGCTTTCAGAAGATGCTAAACTGATCGCCACGCTTTCAGAAAAAAAGGAAAACCTCCAAATTATTGCACTTGAAAAAGAATTGTTCGCTGAGATAATTATTACAGCAAACGGAAAAAACATTCCGGTAAAAATTTCAGGTAAATGCGACCGCATGGATAGAGTGGGGGAGTTTTTCAGAATTGTAGATTACAAATCTTCTGTTAAAGACACAGATAAATTTTTGTTTGAGAACTTTGAAGACTTGTTTACCGGTAAAGGAAATAATAAAATGATTCAGCTTTTTATTTACGCCTGGTTAGTGTGGAAACAAAAATTGGCAGCGCCCCATCAATTGGTTCCCTGCATCATTCCCTTCAAACATTATTCGGGCAAACCAAACCGCGTGCTCACAAAAGATAAACAGGATCTTTTATTTTCGGAAGAACTTTTAAACGGATTTGAAGAGCAGTTGAAAAAATTTGTTGCTTCAATGTTTAATGCAAAAGCAAATTTTTATCAGACAGAAGACGTAAAGATTTGTGAATGGTGTGATTATAATGTGATTTGCAACAGGTGAAACGGATGGTTGGAAGATTGGAAGATTGGATGTCAGCTTCCCATCCTTCCAAATTTCCATCCTTCCAACCTTCCACCCAAGAGTTAATTCCATTCTGTTAGTCCCATTTTTAACACCTTCCCCCATTGTATTTCGCCTTATATTTTATATTTTCACTAAATCAAAATCCCAACCATGAAAAAACTATTACTCCTTTTCTCGGCTGCCTGCTTTTCATTAAGCGTTTCAGCACAAACAGTTTTTCCGAATTACCAGGACGGTAAGATCTGGTTTAAGGTAAAATCTGATTACAGGGTTGAATCTGCAATGAATGACAATCCAACAAAATTGCCCGTTGCTTCTCTTCCTTTTTTAAATTCAGTTCTTAGAGGTCATTCGGTAAAAAATCTTTCACTGCCTTTTCATGGTGCAAAAAAATCAAATGCATTAGAAAGAATTTATTTACTAGAAATAAATGATGGGCAGAATATTGAGCAGGTTATAAGCGCAATTAATGCAAGCGGAAAAACAGAGTATGCAGAAAAAGTTCCTTTAGATAAAGTAGTACTTACTCCAAACGATCCGTCTTACGCATCGCAATGGGGACTTGCAAAAATTTCTGCACCACTTGCGTGGAATTCTTTTTCTACCGGAAGTACAATTGTGGTGGCGGTTGTTGACGATGCCTTGGAAAGAACGCATCCTGATCTGAGTCCGAACCTTTGGGTGAATACCGGAGATAATAATACAAACGGAATTGATGATGATGGTAATGGTTATATTGATGACAGGAACGGATGGGATGTTTCTGATAACGATAACAATCCGAATCCGCCAACACTTGCATTTGATCATGGAACACACGTAGCCGGAATTATTGGAGCTGCCTCAAATAATGCGACAGGCGTTGCTTCAATTGGGTTCAGTGTAAAACTAATGGCAGTTAAAGCAAGTAATTCTGTTGGATCAATTAACGATGGTTATGCAGGAATTATTTACGCAACAGATAACGGAGCCGATGTTATAAATATGTCATGGGGCGGTTACACAAGTTCTACTACTGCACAGAATATTATTAATTACGCTAATAACGCGGGCGTTGTTTTGGTTGCAGCGGCAGGTAATGATAATGTAAAAACCAAGTTGTACAC
>JACMLS010000835.1 GCA_014379485.1 Bacteroidia bacterium
CATGACATGACATGACATGAAATCCATGACTGTTGAACACAGTAAAATAATATAAGAATGCATTAACAATCTATACAAGCTTATTAGATAGCTAAAGGCTTGTTTATCAGCAAACCAATAGGGTTATTAACAGACTGTTAATTTACGGTTTTTTTGATAACTTTTTGCTGTTAACAGGCTCAAATTTTTGATTGAGACGTTAAGATATTCTAACGGAATGCGGTCTTTTAAAGTTGCACAGACCATTATTTATTTTAAGCAGAACTTGTTTTGATAAAGGCCAAAAAAAGTTCAAGTATTTTTAAACATCAAAAAATCTTATACACATAAAAACTGTTCACAACCCCTTTTGGAAAGTACTGAATAACAGTGCAAAAAGTTTTGGGTTAAAAGCTAACTGTAAAAAGAATGATACGCTAATTTTGCATTATTAATAAATAACATCTATATGGAAAAAATGAAAATTGCAATAGGATCTGACCACGCAGGTTTTGAACTGAAAGAAAAGATAATATCTTACCTGAAAAAATCGGGTCATGACGTAACTGACGAAGGTTGTTACTCCTTAGAAAGGGCAGATTACCCCGATCACGCTCACAAAGTTGCAATGGACGTTTTAGAGAACAAAGTAATTTTCGGAATTTTAATGTGCGGTAGCGGAAACGGAATTAATATGACCGCCAACAAACATAAAGGTATACGTAGCGCCCTTTGCTGGAACCACGAAATAGCAGCACTCGCCCGCCAGCACAACGACGCAAACATTCTTACCCTTCCTGCAAGATACATTTCAGAAGAAGAAGCCTATAAATGTGTAGATGCTTTTTTAAAAGAAAGCTTTGAAGGCGGGAGGCATGCAGACAGGGTTAAGAAGATTGATTGCTAGGATGCGAAAGAGGAATTAATTATTGGGTGGAATGATGGAAGGCTGGAAGAATGGGCTGGCGTTCTCACGTATTGTTTAAGTTAATAATTCCTTTAGGCATAACGCACACAAAAAGAAGAATAATAAAAGCATCGAAAAAAGGAATTGTAATATATATTATTCCAGATTCCTTTATTTTAAAATGTTATAATAATGAATTGTGGCATTCACCAAAGCTTATTGAGTACATTAATGATTCAAAGTACTTTTCTATAACTCTTGATCATACACGTTGTATTTTGTGCGGGAAATCAATTGATCATTTCACCACAAATAAAACCAGCGGAAATTGGATATGGAGTGCGGATCTTGATCATTATATGAGTGAACACAACTTTATCTTTCCGGAAGAGTTTACCAGTGAAATAGAAGGGAACAACTATAAAAAAAGCACAAAAAAGGACACTATTATAAATAAGGGATTTGCTAATGCATTCTTTTTTGGCAAAATAGAGCTTCTTAAAGAATTTATCCTGTAAAGATTTTCCTAATCAACTCTTCCCTTTGCAGCCTTCGGGGTCTTTTCGTACATTCGTAAACAAACAATGTCAGCAGGTAAACTCATAATTTTTTCTGCGCCTTCCGGAGCCGGTAAGACTACTATTGTGCGCCATTTACTAAAAAAATTTTCTGATCAGATAGAGTTTTCTATTTCTGCTACGAGCCGGCCAAGAAGAGGGGTAGAGGAGAATGGAAAAGATTATTACTATTTGAGCCATGACGAATTCATAAAAAAAATAGAGAACGAAGAATTTTTAGAGTGGGAGGAAGTGTATTCCGGAATTTTTTACGGAACGTTAAGGAGTGAGGCAGAAAAAATCTGGGCAAAAGGAAAAACGGTAATTTTTGATATTGATGTGGAGGGTGGATTGAATTTAAAGAACCAGTTTAAAAAAAATGCACTCGCCATTTTTGTTATGCCCCCTTCCATAAAAACGCTTGAAGACAGATTGAAACTAAGAAAAACAGATTCGCCCGAAAGTATTGCCCGCAGAATAGAAAAAGCAGAACGCGAATTAAAAACGGCTGGTCTGTTCGATAAATTTCTAATCAACGAAAAATTAGAGATAGCTTTTGTTGAAGCGGAAAGAATTGTTGGTGAATTTTTAGAAGAATAAAATCTACGAATTACGAATCGGGAATTACAAATAAAAATAGAATCCGCGTAAATCAGTTCAATCCGCGTCATCCGCGTTCCTAAATCACAAAATGTATATGAGAAAGAAAATTGTTTTTGGATTGATTTTAGTTGCAGCGACTGTTTTTTCGCAGAGCAAGAAAGGAATAAATGTATTTGACACCGTTGTAAAACAAGTTCAGTTCGATAATTTGCATCACGAAGAAAAAGCAAATTTTTTTATTTCAAAAGAAGGAATTTTTAAAAGAACGGTTTACCTGAATGAAGATGCGCTCAGGTTCCATAAAAGCACAGAAGATTCACTGGCTGCTTTTCTTAAACGAATTTACCCAAACAATTTTGTGCGCTCAGAATTTTTTGCTGGTGAAACCGTGAATTGGTACTTGAATAAAGACTCAGTTTTTAACTGGAAAAAAGGAAAAAAAATTGCGACAGAAAAACTTAACCACCTGTTCACTTCAGAATATGAAGTCGGGCATCTTTACAAACGGGCAGAATTTTTAAAAGACGAAGAGGATGCGCATTGTTTTTTCTTTAACTATTACTTAAGAGATTCTGCAAGCAAAACAATTTTTTGTTTTAATGGAATCTCTGGTCTTTATAACGGAATGCTAAAGTACGACGCGCAAAACAACATTGTTTATGAAATAGCATATTACACCGACAGGAAAACAGCAATGGAATTTAAAAGCGGAGTATTTTGTTTTTACGATGCAAACGGAAAAAAAGTATTTGAGCACAATGCAGATGATATTACCTGTTTTTCTGCTAACGGAAGTGTGGAATGGAAATACACAATCAAAACAAAAAAAATTACCGGCACAGAAAACAAACAGGTGGGCTGGAACCCCGAGGTAGATTACATAAGTAAACTTCAGACTTTCTGGAGAGAGAATTTTAACCACTGATTAGAAATCTTGCGATTTCGCTTCCGGGCAAGAAATAAACACAAAACAAATGAAATCCATTTTCAATAAAACAGATTACGAAGAAATTGTTGCACGCGCTAATAAACTAACAGCAGAAATAAAACCGCTGTGGGGAACAATGAATGCCGCACAAATGATGGCACATTGTGCAATTGCGGCTGGAATGTCAACCGGAATTGAAAAAATAAAAGACGGATCAAATTTTTTGAAACGCTTCTTCTTTAAGAATCTGGTAGTCGGAAAAAAACCATTTAAAAAAGGACTTCCAACCGGAAAAGAATTATTGATGACAGACCAGAAAGAATTTGAAAACGAGAAACAACGATTTCTGATTGCATTAGAGGCCGCGCACAAAAACGGCGTAAATGGAAAATGGGAAGCTCATTCTTTGGTTGGAGAATTGACGGGAGAAGAGTGGGGTTGGCTCATCTATAAACACTCAAACCATCACCTGGAACAGTTTGGGGTTTAACTCCCTTCCACTTGGAAAGGGGGATAAATTTTTCCTTTGGAAAAATTGAGGGGGATTGAAGGCTGTTAAACAAAAAAAGCAATGATCCAATAGAAAAGTGCAGCCATTAAACCTGAAACAGGTATTGTAAGGATCCAGGCCCACAGTAAACTAAACGTAATGCCCCATCTTACAGCCGAAACCCGTTTCGATAATCCAACACCAATAATAGAACCGGTTATAGTGTGTGTGGTACTTACAGGAATTCCAAAAAGTTGTGTCATATAAAGCGTAAGTGCGCCTGCTGTTTCTGCAGCAACGCCTTCGAGCGGAGTAACTTTTGTAATGCGTGTGCCCATTGTTTTGATAATTCTCCAGCCCCCGCTTAAAGTTCCTAACGCAATGGCAATGAAACAAGAGTATTGCACCCATTTGGGAATTTCTTTAATTTCTCCTTTAGGTTTGAGTGTTTCTAATTTTACAAAAGCAGACTCAGGGGCGCCGATGAGATTTTTTCCGGCAACAGAAAGATCTTTTTGTATATCGGCCGCTTTTACGGCCATTGCACTTTTTGTGTGCGACTTTCCTTTTATGAACTGCTCTTTTGTTCCCAATAAAAATGTAATACCGTTTATTGTTTCTTTCACCATTTCTTTTTCTGAAATAGCATAGTAGATGGTGTCAAACTTGTAATCTTTTTTTACGTCTGACCACTGGGGAATCGGTTTGTTTTCTTTTGTAAGGCTTACATTAAAAACCAAAAGCGCTGCAGCAATAATACCCATTACTTTTTGGGCGTCGTTGCTGCCGTGGCCTAAACTAAATGCTGCAGAAGAAACAAGTTGCAGGCGTTTAAACCAACGCTCTGCCCGGTAGGGATTTGCTTTTTTACAGATGTTGATGATGAGTACTGTAATTAAATAGGCAAGGATCATACCCATCAATGGAGCCAGAATAATAAAAGCAAGGGTAGAATAAATTTTTGCAATATCAGCAAGTGCGCCCCAACCAGATTTGGCAATGGCGGCTCCGGCAAATCCGCCCATTAATGTGTGCGATGAGCTGCTTGGTATTCCAAACCACCAGGTAAATAAATTCCATACAATTGCAGCAAGTAAACCACCAAGAATAACGTAGAGGTCTATTGCTTCTGTTTTTACAATTTTTGCAACAGCATCTGCCACTTTAAATTCAAAACCCAACCAATTGTTCTGGCAGAAAATAATTACAACCGCATTAAAAAACGCCGCCCACAATACCGCCTGAACAGGAGTAAGTACTTTTGTTGAAACAACGGTAGCAATTGAATTGGCAGCATCATGAAAACCGTTTATGTAATCGAAAACGAGTGCAAGAATAATTACTGTAACTAATAAGACCATAAACTTTTCTTATGAATATTTAATTAAGATCGTTTCAATAGTATTGGCCACGTCTTCTGCTTTGTCTGTTGCGGTTTCAAGAATAGAGAGCAATTCTTTTTGTTTGATAAGATTTACTGCGTCTTTTTCTGTTTCAAAAAGTTTGGCAAGCTCTACGTTAAAAATTTTATCAGCATCATTCTCAAGACTGTTTATTTTTACGCACGATGCCTGGATCGCTTTAATGTTCTTCATGCTTTTTAAACCTACCATTGCTTTGTTTATTTCAACGGCGCCTTCGTAAATGATGTCTGCAAGAGAAAGAATGGGCGGACCAAAAACCGTAATATTATAAAGATCCATACGTGTACTGGCGCCCAGAATAAAATCTGCCACATCATCAATAGAAGAGGCAAGTGCATGAATGTCTTCGCGGTCAAAAGGAGTAATAAAGTTAGAGCCCAGTTCAATAAACAATTCGTGAGTAATTTCATCTCCCTTGTGCTCCAGCTCTTCAATTTGTCTGAAATAAATTGAACGCTCTGTGTGGTTGCTTGTTCTAACCAGCTTAACAAGAGTTTCGCCCATTAAAACAAGATTGGCAGAGTCTCTTTCAAAAAGCGGAAAGAATTTTTTATCTTTTGGTATGAGGAATTGAAAAATAGAGTTGGCTGACATGGCTTTTTGATTTGCGGCAAAGGTAACCGCGCAACATTAAGGAATTGTTAAGAAATTAACATTTGGATCGATATCGCGGGTGTCTGAAGTTTATGAGAATCTTTTATTTTATGTGTTACTTTCATAAGGGAATCAGGATTAAATTGACCAAAAAAAGCAGGTATCATGGTTAATTCATTTTGGTGATCAGCTCTTCCAGCGAGTTGGCCATGTCTTCGCATTTATCAATAGAATCTTCGAGAATGCCTATCAGCTCAAAATGTTTGATCTGTTCAATAGGGTCGGCACTGTTTTCGAGCAAGGTTTTTGATGCGTGACCCACAATTTTGCCCGCTTCGTTTTCTATGCTACTTATGTTTACGCAATGTTTTTTAATGGGAAGCGGATTGTGAGAGGAGCCTAACAATACAACAGCTCCCTTTATTTCTACTATACATTTACGGATCAGTTCTACCAGTTTTATCTCCTGAACAGAAATTTCTTTTATTTTATATAATTCTATTTTTTCGCAAATACTAAGAATGTTGTCTGCAATGTCATCGGTAATGCTGGCAATATTATGAATATCGGTACGATCTATGGGCGTTAGAAAATTTGAACTCAGCTCAACAAAAACTTTGTGGGTAATTCTGTCTCCCTTGTGTTCTTTTTCCTCAATGGCAGAATACAAAGCACTTCGCTCATGCGGATTGGTTGTTTTAACCATTTCTAAAAGAAGATCGCCCATATC
>JACMLS010000836.1 GCA_014379485.1 Bacteroidia bacterium
TTACCCGATACCGTAATAAAACACCAGGAGAATTTAAGTGCAGAAGAATTACGCGAAGCCTGCCGGGTGTTGAAAGGTTCAGTGTTGCGGCAAGAAGTGTATGCGAATGACAGCAGCAATCTTAAAGATTATCCCTACACTGTAACAGAAGCAAATTTTGAAGTGAACAGGTTGCAAAGTAAAAATACGAACAGGTACGCTGTTTTTTTTGCACATCCCAACACTTCCATTTCCTGGCATTACGAACGCGATCCGCTTGATCCGCGCATTGAACAGACTTTTACATTAGAAGTAGATAATTATGGAAATGTAAAAAAGTCTGCAAGCGTAGTTTATCCAAGAAGAGAGAGTAGTGATGTAAGCGGACAAAACAAATTACACATTACCGTTCAGCAAAATAATTTTATTAATCATGATGGAAACGATTTCAGGTACATTGGAATCAATTATGAATCCAAAACCCATGAGATAGGCGGAATACAGAAACCTGCAAACAATTTACTTTTTGATTCTGAATTTTTGCACCATCAGTTAATTCAGTTTATCGAAATTCCTTTTGAAGGTACGTTTGCAGAAGAGAATAGTGTGCAAGGCCGATTGTTGCGTTGGACTCAGCATTATTTTTGGAATGAAGAGTTAACTGAGCCTCTCTCCTTAAACAACATTGCCTCGCACGCTCTTGCTCATCATGTTCAGGAAACTGTTTTTTCCATTCAACAATCCAAAGACCTCTATCTTTTAAAATTTGAAAACAATGTAAATGCTTTAGATAACGAGCTGCGCTTAAAAGGAAAATACAGTTCTCAAAACGGTTATTATTGGAATACAGGTTTAACACAATATTATTATTATTTTGAAAAATTCTTTTTACCATTCTATGCAGAAGATCTATGGAGCAACAGAACAGAAGAAGAATACGACACCTATTTTTTAATTCCTGTAAAGACTACACAAAAAACGCCTGATGAAAACGGAAATCTTGTTTCAAAATTTATTAGTTATGTTGATGCAATTGATTATCAGTTGGTCTCCCCTACCC
Organism: Bacteroidia bacterium; assembly: GCA_014379485.1. Classification (GTDB taxonomy): domain Bacteria; phylum Bacteroidota; class Bacteroidia; order B-17B0; family Aurantibacillaceae; genus AM-1111. The sequence continues at coordinate 1,040 of JACMLS010000836.1, forward strand.
GCTTAATTGATCCCAATAATAACACGAACGAAGTATTGCTTGATGAATTGGGAATGGTAATTACTTCTTCTCATTACGGTGATGAACGCGTTGCCGGAACAAACAATTTTATTGTTGCAGGAGATAATCCCTTATCACAATATATTTATAAAGAGCCTTTGTCTGCAGATGATTTATTACAGCAACCACATGAATTTTTAAACGGGGTTGGACATTATTTTTATTATGATCTGCATGCCTTTAAAAATCAAAAAAAACCTGCGTTTGTTATTGATCTTGTTACTGAAATTGCCACCAACAATTCAATTCCTGTTGATGTTGACCATCACATTCAAATCCACATTACTTATAGCGATGGATTTGGGAGAGAGATTCAAAGCAAACACAAAGTTGAACCAGGCAATGCCTTTAAGCGCGACACAAAGGGAATACTGGTACTTGAAAACAACAAACCGGTTTTAGCACCAACAGAAAACCGCTGGCAGGTAAACGGAAGAAAAGTTTACAACAACAAAGGCAATGCAGTAAAACAATACGAACCGTTTTTTAGTTGCACTTTTTATTTTGAAAACGAAAAGGAAGTAACTGATACAGGATTCAGCCCGGTTATAAAATACGATCCTTTGCAAAGGGCCATTGAAACCTTATTGCCCGATGGGTTTAAAACCAAACAGCTCTTTACTCCCTGGCAACAGCAAACGCTTGATGCCAATGACAATATGGATGCTGAAGATCAAAATTATGTTCAATTACGAAACGAAAATTTTGGTTTGCATCCGGAACAATTTATTGAAGTTAATTTAGCCGAAGGATTAAGAAAAGGTTTTGCATTAAAAAACATGCCTTCTGTAGTTCATTTAAACACACTGGGGCAAACGGTGTATACTGTTCAGTCTCCGGCAGCAACTATTTTTTATATTACCGTAAACGAATATGATATTACCGGAAATTTAATTTCTATTACTGACGCGCGTCAGTACGAAAAAAATAAAACACGCATTTCCGGCAAAGTAAAAAACTTTGAGTTTGTGTACGATATGCAATCGCCTGAAAAAGATGATAAAGGAAAAGCAAAAGAAAA
>JACMLS010000837.1 GCA_014379485.1 Bacteroidia bacterium
CGGTTACATAAGCAACCGGGTTGGTTGAAACAGATTTTTTATTAGAAACATCTTCATTTTTGTCAGCCAATGATACTGCTGCATTTGTTTCGTATCCCTCTCCGTTTTTTTCTGTTCTTGTTTGCTTTTCATTCAATGCCCGCTCTACCAGCAGTAAGATCTCTTCTGGTAAAAGGGGTTTGGTTACATAATCAAATGCACCAATCTTAATCACATCTACTGCAGTTTTAATGTCAGAATAACCGGTAATAATAATTACCTGTATGTCAGCATTGATCTCTTTTATACTCTTAAGCAATTCTTTACCATCAGCATCCGGAAGCCGGAAATCGCAAAATACAATATCTGCTTTGTGTTCTCTTAAGTGGTCAATTCCTTTTTTGCCACTTGTAAAAAAAGTTGATTCATGCCCTTTTCGCTTAAAGAATCTGTCAAGTAACTGACAGATATTAATGTCATCATCAATAATTAGGATCTTAGCCATGAATTTTTTTTTCGTAAAATTAGCCGGGTTTTACGCCGGCGTGTTTGTTTATAATGACCAGTAGCTCGCTCAGCAAAAAAGGTTTTTTAATAAAACCACCTGCTCCCAGTTCTGAAAAAGTATACTGCAACTGATCATTATCTGCACTCATCAGTAAAACAACATTGGTGTCGTTTTTGAATTTACTGACATGAGATGTTCCAGTTCCGTCAGGCAGATTAACATCCAGCATAATTATGTCAGGCATAGTTCTTTTATACATTTCAAAACCTTGCTGCAGATTTTCTGCTTCTTCTACCTGGTAGTTGTTTGCGATCAAAGCTCTTTTAAGCAAAGACCTCATGTCGGGTTCATCATCAATGATCAGGATCTTTGCGCACATTATTTTGTTATAATAGATGTAAGGTACAATAAAAGGAGCAGTAAAACACACTGGTACCTAACAATTAACGCGTTTTGGCTCAATAAACAGCAGTTTATGTTTTTTTGAACAAATTACTTAGCTTACTTATGCCCGTTGAAAGAAGATCCGGATGTTTTGCAAAAAAATAACTGCTTACTTTTTGCATTAAAACAGAAGCCAGATAACCTTTTATAGAACTGTTTTTTCCCATCAGTTTTCCTATCAGAAAATTTGTTCCAAGGGTAAGACCTGTACTTCCTATTTCTTGTTGTACCTCCGGATTTCCGCTTAAATTTTTCAGTGCTTTTTTAACCAATACCTGCGGCTGCAAAGAGTAACCGATTTCCTTTACATTTATTTTTATTTTTATTTCCTGTTCCGCTTTAAGCAGGTTCAGTTGCATAATACGCAACTCTAATTCTGCATGACTGGTAATTGCTGCTGTTTGATGTGCCATAGATAAAATTGCCTGAAAAAATCAGTTATTAAAAAAATCTCTGATCATTTTATTGCGAAAAGGCCTTGCAATGAATTTTTTCCTGAAACAGATCATAATTAAAGCAATTACAAGATAAGCGCCCCCCACAATAAGAAAGCCAAATGTATAGCTTCCTCCTTTTAAAGTGGATATATAAAAAGCTGCAGAAAAACTCAGTAGTAAGACAGATAAAATACAGACCGATGCGATCAGAGCTCTTGAAAAAATTTCTGAACTTACATGAGAAATTTTATCAGAAGCATGTAAAGTCAATAACTCATAACGAATATGAATGTATTCCTTTATGTTTTCTACCGTTTCTTCTATTTTTGTCTGTTCCTGCATAATGAATGAATTTCTGTAAAAAGAATTTTTAGTGGTTAGGCTTTTTCGGTCATTGGGTTGTTGTGATGATCCATGCTGTTTTCGTTATGCTCTTTCATCTTTTCTGCCCCTTCTCTGATTTTTTCTTTTAAATTATCTGCAAGGTCTTTTGCACCATTAAACATTTTTTTGCGGGTTTCGCTTCCTTTATCAGGAGCAAATAAAATTCCCATTGATACGCCTACTACTGCGCCTAATAATAATGCACCGATAATTTTTCCAGAGTTTTCCATAGTTTTGTTTTTTTGTTTGATTTTATACCTGCACATTCTTTCTAACATCGTGCCAATACAAATCGATTTTTCAATGATATGATTATTAAAAGAATAGGGTTAAAGACGCAAAACGACATTTAAAGCAGGGGGAGAAATTTCCCCATTGTGGGAATTTCAGGGCCATTTGTAAAGACAAAAGAAAATTTGAGTATCATTTTTCTTCTTTTTGATAAGAATAGTTCAGCATAATAAAATGTTTTGGTTTTCGTAGACCTCATTCCCCAAAATGTAGTAAAAATCTGACCATAGGTTTGCAGACGCAGCAACCCTCATAATCAGGTCTGATTGGCATGATATTTTGAAGTTCTTTTTAAATTGATAAAATATGGAAACGATTACAAAAACAGCAACTGAAAAACTTATTTCACAGCTTAATAACCTGGTTGAGATAAATAACGATCGTATTCAGGGCTACGAAAAAGCTATTACAGAAACTGAAGAGAAAGATCTGAAGTTTCTTTTTAGAAATATGGCAGATCACAGCCGTAGCTACAAAAATGAACTTTCTAAAGAAATAACAGCCCTGGGAGGAAAACCAACCGAAGGCACAAAAAATACAGGTAAAATATTCAGGGCCTGGATGAATATGAAGGCAACATTGACCGGAAAGAATCGTAAAGAAATCCTTAACTCCTGCGAGTTCGGAGAAGACGCAGCCTTAGAAGCGTACGACCTGGTGCTTAACTCAACTATTGCTTTCAGACCCTCAATCAGTAAAATGATACGCGACCAGAAAAAGGAAATTCAGCGCGATCATAACGGTATAAAATCATTGCACGATTCCTGCGAAAGTGAAATGTAGTTTTGGTATAAGAATAATCTCATAAGCTGAACCGGTAAAATTATTTTCTGAAAAGAAGGCTGTTCATTGGCCTTTTTTTTAGTATTTTAAAAAAAGATTTTCCCGGATAATGAAGGTTCAGTTATAAAATCAATGCAAATTATTTTAATCCGTTTTTTTTCTAAAAGCAAAAACCATGCTGTCAATGCCTGGTTTTTTAGAAAAATTTGTTTGATTGTTCTTACCTGAATTCATTAAACGCAGCCAACGTTCTCAAGCGTTAAGCGTTTATAAGGCCTCACTTCTCTAAAACCCGAAGGAGTAAGCCCTGTAACTTTTTTAAACTGCGTAGATAAATGGGCAACACTGCTGTAATTAAGTTTGTA
>JACMLS010000838.1 GCA_014379485.1 Bacteroidia bacterium
ATAAGTTATTCGTTTGTCGTTGTTCGTTTGTCGTTGTTCGTTTGTCGTTGTTCGTTTGTCGTTTGTCGTTTGGTGTTGATATTCTGACCAATCCAGAACGTTCAAAAAAACGATTAACAACTAACAACAAACTAAAAATTCATTATTATTTTTTCGATTATCCTACGTTTGTATAAACAGCAACAACATCATCATCGTCTTCCATTTTTTCTATCATGGCCATTACATCGTTTTCCTGCTCTTCTGTGATTTCTTTTGTGGTGTTTGCGAAAAAAACTTTTGAGGCGTTGATTACTTCAATGTTTTTGTCCTCAAGAGCTTTTTGCATCAATCCAAAATCATTGAAAGAGGATTGAATGATCAGTTCATCTGTTTCATCATCAAAAGTAATTTCTTCGCAACCTGCATCAATCAGTTCTAATTCAAGATCATCTTTAGACAGACCTTTTGCGCTGATCTTAAACATTCCTTTTCGCTCAAACATAAAAGCTACAGAACCGGTTTTACCAAGTTCTCCCTCTGCCCTGTTAAAATACATGCGAATGTTTGCAACGGTACGTGTTGGATTATCTGTTGTACACTCTACAAGCACAGCAATTCCGTGCGGAGCTTTTCCTTCATAAATTATTTCTTCATAATTGGAAGTGTCTTTATCATTGGCGCGCTTAATGGCGGCATCAATTCTGTCTTTTGGCATATTTACAGAACGCGCGTTTGCAATAACCTGCCTTAAACGCGAATTGTTTGCAGGATCTGTGCCGCCTGCCTTTACAGCAATAACAATTTCTCTGCCTAACTTGGTAAATGCTTTGGCCATTTTTGCAAAGCGGGCAAACATTTTATGCTTGCGTTTTTCAAATACTCTTCCCATACTAAAAGAATTAAATTTTAAATAATACCAATTGTTTATATAAAATTGGTATAAGGGGGAACAAACTTACGAAATGATTGGATTTGAACTGAAATGTTGAAAAATTAAGGCAGAAATACACGCTCCGCTCCGGAAAACGGATGGAAACGATCTATCGCCAAATACATTTTAAGAAAAACCCAGTTTTAAAAAGTAAAACTTACATTTAAATTAGGAAGAAAAGGCAACTGATATACCTTTTTGCCTGTATTGCGTGACCGGTAAAAAATATTTTTACGATTGTAGGTATTTGTTGCTCCTGCAGTTACCTCAAGCGTGGTATGCTCAAACAATCTGTATTTCCATTTAACGCTCAGATCAAGGCGATGATAATCAGGAAGGCGCTGGCTGTTTAAAGGGCCAGGAATGTAACCTAAAGAACCGTTTACACCGTTCAGGTCAAGGCCTGCATTCTGGTTTCCGTTAATACTTGGAAAATAACCTTGTGTGGGTGTAAATGGAAAACCTGAACCATAATTCCAGCGGGCATTAACCTCCCAGTTTTTTGTTTTACCGAATGTGTAAGAAGAAACGAGGTTAATGTTGTGGCGACGGTCAAAAACGGGGGGATATTCACGAATACCATCCCAACGTTTATTAAAGGTTAGTGAATAAATTACCCAGAAATAAAAATGTTTACGATCGTATTTCACCACAAAATCGCAACCTCTTGCTGTGCCGGTTTCAATAATAAAATCTTTTTTCTGATAATCGGGTTTATCATAATTGGCAGGCGTATCGTCGTAAATTTTATCGCGGTTAAGGTTGGTAAGCTGTGTAAATACTTTTTGATAGGCTTCTACTTTAATTTCAAAATTTTTGATCAGGTCTATCTCAAAACCGGTAAGCAAATGATTTGATTTTTGAAGGCTGTGTTTTCTGTCTCTTACCGTTCCATCCTGGTCTGTGAGTTTTTCAGGAAGGTTATCACTTCCTGAAAGGAAACCATAAAAAAGATTAACCACATCGCGGTCTGAATTTGCTGAAATAAGGTTTTGCGAATAAAAACCGCCTGCCGCTTTGAACCTGAATTTTTTATTGAAGTTATATTTGAACGCGGCCCGTGGCTCAGGAGAAAAATTTGAAAGAGAAGCGTAGTAATGACCCCTGAAACTTGGTTCGAAAATAATTTTTTTATTTTTAGAAACCATTTTAGTTGTAACAAAACCCGCAATTTCAGTAGTATTTTCTTCCTGCGAAATGGTTCTATTGGCAGAATTTACAAGAGAAAAATTTGTTTTAAAACCGATCATTTCAAACCCGTATTTTACCTCGTTTTTTCCAATGAAATTTGTGAATTTGAATCCCATATTAAAGCCATTGATGTCACTTGATCTTTTGGGAACAGTATCCTGATTTTCTGTAACATCAATTTTATATTGAGAATAAGCGAAATTTCCTTCTACCAATACGTTTGAACCATTTGGAATTAATACAAAGTTTGAACCGGCGCCGTAAGATTTCCACTGAAATTTTGCAATGCCTTCGTAATTTACTTTATCGTTAAAATTAAAGCCAAACACGTTTAATTTGCTACCGTTTCCGGAGTTAAAATTCATTTTACCATAATAATCGTTGAAGCTGAAAGGAAGACCTTTTGGGTCTACATAAGAGTAAACAACTTTTGAGGTGGTTGGCAGGTAGGAAGTTTTGGCTGAGAAAAGAAAAGAAGAGCTTCCGTTACCATCTTCGCGCAATTTTTTTAAAGGACCTTCAACAAGTACTTTTGCACCAAAGGGAGAACCAGCCACTTTTCCGGCTACCCGTTTTTTATTTCCATCTCTGGTAGAAATGTCCATGATAGATGAAACCCTGCCGCCATATTCGGCACCAAATGCAGCTGAATGTACTTCTGCATTCCTGATAATATCAGAATCAAAAACAGAAAAAAGGCCTATTGAATGAAAGGGGTTGTAAACGATCATTCCATCTAACAATACTTTATTCTGAATGGGAGAACCTCCGCGAATGTATAACTGGCCACCCTGGTCTCCGGTAAAAACAACGCCTGGCAGGATTTGTAAATACTGAGCAAGATCGGGTTCACCAACAGAAGGTAATTTAGAAATTTTTACAGCGTCTATATTTTCAACAATGTCGGTTTTAAACTGCTTATCATCATTTCCTGCATGAATGGTAACAGTATCCAGAATAATTCCTTTATCTTTTTCAACGTAAAGCTTTACATTTAAAATTTCTGTGGCAGAAATGGTTTTTGTTTGAGAATAAGAGGTGTCTCTGCCAGCGCTTTGAATTTTTAAAACATAAGTGCCTGCCGGAAGCTTTGTGATAGAAAAGAAACCATTATCATCTGTACTGGCATTAAAACCTGTTCCCTGCAAATACACTGTTGTAAAGAGCAAAGGTTCTCCGGTTTCTTTTGCGTAAACAAATCCCCTGATATTTCCGCTTTGTGAAAAAGCCCCGGTTAAAAATAAAACCGCCAAAATCGTACAAATCTTCTTCATATTTCCATCAATATACTAAGCCTGCAAAATTAGCATTTTTACTTTGTGAAAAACGTTAACTTGATAAGTGGAAGAAAGAAGCTTAAATCTGGTTAAAGCCTAGTATAAATACCAATAGCACATACAAATTAGCCCAATCTGCTTGTTCTTTTTCATTTATACGGTGTCAAAAAACACTTCCGTAGTCCCTGCTACGCAAGTGTTTTTTTCCTTGTCTAAATAAAAAACACCAGCGCATCTTCGGACTAATTTGTATGTGCAATTGGTATAAATCTTTTAACAAGGCTGTTGGCGGCTGCATGCGGACTGGTTTTATTATTCAAAACCAAATTATACAGGCTTTTTAATTCGAGCTGTATAGCCGGATTTTTCATGAAAGAAGAAAGAAGGCTCTCTTGCAGAGTTTTATTGAACCAGTATAAATTCTGGTTTTGTCTTTTAACATTAAAGTGATTTTTTAGTTGAGAGTGGCGCAAAAACTCTTCAACAATCTCAAACAGTCCCTCAATTCCCTCTCCGGTTAAACTTGAGCAGGTTTGCACTTTTGGAATCCAACCTGAAGGATGAGGCGGAAGAAAATGCATGGCTCTTGCGTATTCTGCTTTTGCCATGTTTGCTTTTAAAACATTTTCGCCATCTGCTTTGGTAATTAACAATGCGTCTGCCATTTCCATGATGCCGCGTTTAATTCCCTGCAATTCATCGCCGGCGCCTGTTAACATGAGCAGCAGAAAAAAATCTGTGAGGTGATAAACGGCGGTTTCGCTTTGCCCTACTCCAACGGTTTCTACCAAAATAAAATCGTAACCGGCGGCTTCGCACAAAATAATTGCTTCGCGGGTACGCCGTGCCACACCACCTAAATGACCTGCGGATGGGGAGGGGCGGATAAAAACATTTTTCATGGAAGAAAGTTTTTCCATACGCGTTTTATCTCCTAAAATACTGCCTTTACTTATTTCACTACTGGGATCTACTGTAAGTACCGCCAGTTTTTTTCCCTTTTCTACAAGTAATTGCCCAAAGGTTTCAATAAAAGAACTTTTTCCTACTCCTGGTACGCCGGTAATACCAACACGTGTTGAATTGCCGGAGTGCGGCAAACATTTTTCTATGAGTTTTTCTGCAAGAACTTTATGCTCATCCTTTACACTTTCTACCAAAGTTATAGCGCGG